>JALURJ010000178.1 GCA_027016915.1 Desulfurococcales archaeon
CTACCTCCTACTCTCATCCCGCCACGAGGAGAAGCTGGGATGCATAGCAAAGGTAAACCCACCCCTAAGGCCCCAGAATATCGTTGAGGGCCTCATAGAGGCTCTAAGGGAGGGCCTCATAGACGCCGTATCCTCAGACCACGCACCCCACGCCGAGTGGGAGAAGGCCGAGGACTTCGCAAGCTGCCCACCCGGAATACCTGGAGTGGAGACCATGCCTAGATTAGTGCTTACCCTGGTGAACCGCGGCGTTATAACCCTACCCCAGGCGGCGCACATGCTCTCCACGGCCCCGGCGAGAATCCTGGGTATCGCCCGGCTCGGCAGGATAGCACCCGGCTATAAGGCTAATCTGACCCTAATCGACCTGAATGTCTCGGGTAGGATCAAAGCAGAGGAACTCCACACCAAGGCACGCTACACGCCGTTCGAAGGATTCCCCTATCGGGGCGCACCCATAGCAACGATTGTTGGAGGCAAACTGGTTATGTTGGAGGGGATGCTTCACGGTAAACCCGGCATGGGGGAGCCGGTGAGAACCGGGCTCTCCAGCAACCCAAGAGTTTGGGGCTAGCACACTCCTCAGCTGTTCTTGATGGAAAGATTAATATTTAGTATTACCCATAGTAATATAACGAGAACAATGAAAACAAGTCCCCGTTTCAGGACGGCTTTTTCAAGGGCCGTGGAAATCCTGGAAAAGGCCGGGCCTCAGGACGTTGTGGAGGCTTACAGGGTCCTCGTGGAGCGTCAGAGCGAGATAGGGTACCCGGTCCACTATGGCCTCGCTAGAAAGGCTTACAGGAAGTACTTGTCAAGAAAGGGTAAGAGGCTGGCTGCAGCCGCGAACCGGCCAGCCGGTTAGATGTGAACTGATAATATCTCAGCTTTATGTCTCGGAAATATTGATATTAGCTTGTATTCCATGATCGCTGGGCGATATCTTTGGCTTCTAGGCGGAGAGTCGTGATCATGGGTGCTGGTGGGAGGGATTTCCACAACTTCAACGTGGTTTTCCGCGACAACCCCGACTACGAGGTCGTGGCGTTCACTGCAGCCCAGATACCCGGCATAGAGGGGAGAAGATACCCTCCCAGCCTCGCCGGGAAACTGTACCCGGACGGTATACCGATACTGCCGGAGGAGGATCTCGGCAGGATAGTGCGGGAGATGCATGTGGATGAGGTTGTGCTGGCCTACAGCGACCTCCTCTACGACGATGTGGGCCACAAGCTCAGCGCAGCCCTGGCCGCCGGGGCCAGCTTCAGGATTCTGAGCCCGCGGGAGACGATGATACCCAGCGTAAAACCTGTCCTGGCTGTAGTCGCCTCAAGGACGGGCGCGGGGAAGAGCACCGTGAGCCGGGCCGTGGTGCGGGAGCTTGTTCGGCGCGGGTTAAAGCCCGTTCCGGTCCGCCACCCCATGGCCTACGGAGACCTGGAAAAAATGGTTGTTCAGAAGTTTGCGGGCCCAGAGGATCTGGACCGCTACGGGGTCACCGTGGAGGAGAGGGAGGAGTACGAGCAGTACATTAGGATGGGGCTGGTGGTGTATGCTGGCGTGGACTACGGGGCTATACTCCGCGAGGCGGAGAGGGAGGGCGATATAGTTCTCTGGGACGGAGGCAACAACGATTGGCCCTTCTTCCTACCCGACTACACTATAACCGTGGTTGACGCCATGAGGCCGGGACACGAGCTACTCAGCTTCCCGGGCGAGGTTAACGTCAGGATGGCCGACCTAGTAATAATAAACAAGGCGGACCAGGCCAGCCCCGGCGACGTGGACCTGATAAAAAGTAACGTTCGGCGCGTAAATCCGGGGGCGGAGATAAGCGTCGCACACAGCGAGGTCAAGGTGGACAAGCCCGAACTAATCGAAGGGAAGAAAGTGCTGGTGGTCGAGGACTCGCCCACAGTGACCCATGGCGGGCTCCCCTACGCAGCCGGCTACGCTGCTGCCGTCAAGTACGGTGCAGCCGAGATAGTCGACCCCAGGCCCTACGCTGTCGGCATATTTAAGGAGATATACGAGGAGTACAGCCACATGGGCCCAGTCCTCCCCAGCACAGGCTACACGCCTAGACAAAGAAAAGACCTGGAGGAAACCATAAGGAGCACCCCGGCGGACGTGGTGGTCTTGGGAACGCCGAGCGACCTGACCAGAGTGATAAGCATAAACAAGCCTGTGGTGCGGGTATCCTACGAGCTCAGAATCGTCGAGGGCCCCGATGTGCCGGAGATCGTGGACAGGTTCCTGGAACGCGCCAGGCATAAGATGGGCAAGAAATAGATACTCCTTTTTAAGCCCTGGACCCCTATGATCTTTACCCCGCCCACACGTTTAGAGGTGCATGGTTTGCAGCACCGCCCCCTAATCGTTGTAGCCCTAGGTGGCAACGCCATACTGAGGAAGGGGCAGAAGGGCACCGTTGAGGAGCAGTGGAGCAACATTAGGAGAGCCACGGCCCTCCTGGCGGAACTCGTCGAGGAGGGTTATAGGCTTGTGATAACCCACGGCAACGGGCCCCAGGTGGGCAACCTCCTCGTAATGATGGACGCCGTTAAGGACAGGATACCTCCCCTCACAATGGACATTGCGGGAGCGATGACGCAGGGCTGGATAGGCTACATGATCCAGCAGGCACTTATCAACGAGCTCCGGAGGAGGGATATCTGGCTACCAGTAGTCACCATAGTGACCCAGATCCTGGTGGACAAGGAGGACCCAAGCTTCTCCAACCCGACCAAATACGTAGGCCCCTACTACACGGAGGAAGAGGCCAGGAGACTGGCGGAGGAAAAAGGGTGGACCATGAGGAGAGACCCAAGAGGAGGCTGGAGGAGGGTGGTGCCTAGCCCGGAGCCTTTGGGGATAGTTGAGAGGAACGCCATAAGGCACCTCGTGAGGGAAGGATACATCGTCATAGCTTCGGGCGGAGGAGGGATACCGGTGGTCATGGAGGGCGCGGAGTTCAGGGGCGTAGAGGCGGTCATAGACAAAGACCTGGCAGCCCAGCTCCTTGCGAACAGCCTTGGAGCGGAGATCCTGCTTATCCTCACTGATGTGCCCGGCGTAGCGCTCAATTACGGGAAGCCGGGAGAGAGGTGGTTGAGGAGGGTTAGCCTAGAAGAGGTCGAGGAGTACTATAGGCAGGGACACTTCCCGCCGGGCAGCATGGGGCCAAAGATCCTGGCTGCAGCCAGGTTCCTGAGGGGAGGAGGCAGGAGAGCCATAATATGCGCTTTGGAGGATGCCGTCGAGTGTGTTGCAGGCAGGAAGGGCACAGAAATCACAGTCTCAGGATAAGATATTGTAAAAAATTGGGTATGGGTCAGGCTCGCAGGGCTGCGCTGGTCAGCCCTTAATGAACCTGTAGACTACGCCGCCACAGCTGGGACAGGTGCCCTTGACAGCCTTCCTACCGTTCTTGAGGGTGACGATCGCAGCGTTCTGAATTGTTACCTTTTTCCTGCACCTTACACAAAAGCCCTCGTAGGCCATGGTTATCACTATGATAGTATTACTCGGTCATGGTATTTAACCTTATACATGTTTGCAGGTTAGGATTCCTCAATCTCTATAAGTAGAAAGGTGGGTGTTAGAGTAGGGCCGTCTTCAGCATACCCCCATCATACGCGACGACCGCTCCGTTAAGGAAGGTATTGCTTCTTGAAAGCATGAAGCCGACCAGGCATGCAAGGCCCTCGAAGTCGCCGGTGCGGCCCACGGGTATCCTGGCCACAACCTCCCTCTTCCAGAGTTCCTCGAACCCTACGCCAATCTTTTCGGCCAGCCTCCTGAGGGTACGCCTGGCCCCGGGAGTGTTGAAGCTTCCCAGGAGTACCACGTTGGACAGTATGCCTCTCCCCCCGTACTTGCGGGCAACTATCCTGGATAGCTGGAGGAGCCCGGCCCTACTAGTGTCGGCAAGGACAAGCTGGGACATGGGCTCCACCACCGATACCGAGGACAAATACACTATGCGTCCAAACCCCCTCTCAAGCATGTGGGGGAGGAAGAGCCTTGTCAGGTAGGCTGGCGCCACCAGGTGTAGGCGCGCAGCCTCAACCCAGTCATCATAGCTTGTCTCAAGGATCCCGGCGGGCTCGTTCTCCACATTCCCGGCGTTAAAGACAAGGGCATCCACACCCCCCGTCTCCACGGCGTGCCTCGCCAGTTTTTCGAGATCACCCCTCCTCCTCAGGTCGCAGGGGTAGGATTCAAGCTCCACTCCGAGCCTAGAGGCCCTTTCCACCGCTTCGCGGAGGGACGAGGGGCTCCTCGAAGAGATCAATACATTGGCCCCCATCCGCGCCAGCCTCCACGCAACCTCGAAGCCTATCCCCCTACTCGCAGCGGTAACCAGCACCCTCAGGCCTGAGAGGTCAATGCACAACGCTCCCACCGCCGAGGGCAATTATCCTGGAAACCCCCTCCTCCACCCTACCAAGCATCTCGCCTAGAAGCCGCTGTGACAGCTTTTCCAGGGGCTCCTCCACCACTACAGCCAGGTAGCCGTCGGGGTCGAGTGCGAACCTCCTACCACGGGCCTCGAAGTTGTCGCTGAGCAGCCTAAGGGCTTCATCGCACCCCGGCCTAACGTCTGTGAGCCCCACCACTCTGAGCAGGGGAGGCTCAACCTCTATGACGACACCATACTTCTGGCCCCCGACCTCGGCCTCCACCAGAAGCCTTTCACCGTAGAGCCTATGCTCAACCCCTATGCTGCCCAGGATCTCGGAGATCCTGTGTATAAGGCTTGACACCGCGCCAGCACCCGATGGACTATATGTTTTCCTCGGTGATAGGGTTTCTCGTAGCGGTGCAGAGTCAACGATAATTCCCGCCACGCCGAGATAGTGGTGGGTGCAGGGGCTTGAAGGTCCATGTGGAAGAGATAGTGGTTTCCACGGGGAGCAGGTTCGAACTCGTAGACATAACTGGCAGGGTGGAGGAGGCGGTGGCTAGGAGCGGCGTTAAGAACGGCTTCTGCCTGGTATTCGCTCCCCACGCAACTGCAGCGGTCATAGCCAACGAGCATGAGAGGGGTTTTCTGGAGGACATGGTGGAACTCCTCAGGGAGGTATTCAAGCCTGAAAAAGCCTGGAGGCACAACAGGATAGACGACAACGCCCATGCTCACCTGGCCTCAGCCCTTATAGGGGCTGCCAGAATGTTCCCAGTCATGGGTGGGCGGCTGGTCAGGGGGACCTGGCAGAACATATTCCTGGTGGAGATGGATGGTCCTAGAGGCAGGAGAAAAGTGATTGTAGAAGTTATGGGCGAGTAGGAGGGGCTTAAGCCTGGGGCGAAGAGCGTTTAGGCCTTATAGTTATGGTGCCCCGCTCCTCGTCGAGTTCCAGTATGAACTCTGTACCCCACCGCTCCACCATGCCTTTAGGCAGGTAGAGGTTTAGGGGCAGCGTGTAGTACTTGTAGACGTACTCTTTTCCTCTCACCACTTTCCTTCCAATGATTTCTCTTGCCCGAACCTCGCGTGTCCTAGGCATGTCCGGGTCACCGACACCGTGATGAAGGTTCGAGGCTAAAAAATCCTCGTATCGCCCCCGGGAGCGTAACCGTTTATTTTCGACCCCACGATACTTAGGGTAGTAGCGCGTAGGTGGTGAGCCTTGGAGCCGAAGGTATACGTTCTGCCTCCCCACAGGCTGGCGGAGGCGACGGACGTCTATTTCGAGAGGACAAGGAAGATCCTGGAGGCCAAGGGACTCGACAAGATCTGGGTTAGGATGGAGGCACATGCCTTCAGCCTGCCACGAGGCTACGAGTGGGCTGTCTTCGCCGGCCTCGAGGAAGTGGTTAAACTTGTCGAGGGCAGGGATTTGAACCTATACTCGGTGCCTGAAGGCACACTCTTCAAGCCTGCCGAGCCCCTCCTGGTACTCGAAGGGCCGTACGGGGAGTTCGTAGAGCTGGAGACCCCAATACTGGGGATACTGAGGCACTATACCAGCGTGGCAACCAAGGCGGCTAGGATAAAGAAGCTGGCAGGCGACAGGGTTGTCCTGTTCTTCGGCCTCAGGGCAGCCCACCCAGCCCTATCACCCATGCTGGACAGGGCAGCCTACATAGGAGGGGTCGACGGAGTATCAGGAGTGCTGGCAAGAGAGTATCTAGGCTTGGAGCCCAAGGGCACCATGCCCCACGCCCTAATCATAGTATTCGGCGACCAGAAGGAGGCTTGGAAGGCCTTCGACGAGGTGGTCGAGGAGGGTGTCCCCAGAATAGCGCTGGTCGACACATTCTACGACGAGCAGCTGGAGTCCCTTATGGCGGCCGAACTGCTGGGAGACAGGCTCCACGGCGTAAGGCTCGACACGCCTAGCAGCAGGAGGGGCAACATGAGGATGATAGTGGAGGAGGTTAGGTGGACCCTCGACCTCCACGGCTACCGACACGTCAAGATCTACGTGAGCGGGGGTATCAACGAGAAGAACATAGTAGAGCTACGGGACATAGTAGATGGCTTCGGCGCAGGCACCTCAATAGCGTTCCCCCCAAGCATAGACATAAGCATGGACATAGTCGAGGTGCTTCGCGGCGAGAAGTGGATTCCCGTCTCCAAGAGGGGCAAGCTACCTGGCATGAAGCAGCTCTACAGGCGGAGGCCTGGTCTCAACGACATGGTCATGCCTTGGGGTAAGCCCGGCCCCGAGGGCTACAAACCCCTGTTATCCAAGGTTGTGGAGAAAGGGCGGCTAGTAGCCGAGCTGCCCAGCCTAGATGAGATAAGAAACTACGTGCTAGAGCAGCTATCCGAGCTGCCTGAGCCCGAACCAGCCTGACATCCCAGACGGTGCGGTAGGAATGAGCAGAGGCTCCCAGGACTGGTGGTTCAGCCTACTCCAAACGCTGGAGGACATAATCCCCTCCTACAATAAGATGAACAAAGTAATGTCCCTGGGCCTCGACCTAAGGATTAGGGCCCAGGGTATCAGGAGGGTCCTGAGGCTCTCGCCGCTGCTAGACATAGGCTCCGGGCCCGGCACCATGGTCCAGGTGGCCAGGCATATGGGGTATAGGGGCGAGGCGGTGCTTCTCGACCCCTCCGAAGCCATGCTGAAGGCTGCGAGGAGAGGGCTGGAAGGAGGCCCAGCCAACCACCTGGTTCAGGGCGTCGCCGAGCACCTACCCTTCAGGGACTCGGCCTTCAGGGCGGCGATGAGCGGGTTTGCCATACGGGACGTCTATAATATTCCACGCGCCCTCAGGGAGATACGCAGAACCCTTGCAAGGGGCTCACCATTCGTGATGGTCGACATTACCAAGCCGGACAACGTCCTTGCAAGGCTGGCGGCGGCCTTCTACTGGAGGGCTGTAGTGCCCCTCATGGCCCTGATCTTTGCGGGGAGGAGGTGGAGGAGGTATCTAGACATTTTTCCAACCTATCTCAGGATGCCCAGGCTCTCCCGCTTCAACAGCGCGGCTGAGCGGGCAGGACTTGTGTTGGAACAAGCCCGGCTCTTCCTGGGAGGAACTTCGTCAGTGCTGGTCTATAGGTCGGCCTAGCTTCTCGGGGTGGAAGGTTTTTATGCCCCTCACCCACCATATGGATAGGGTATCCATATGGTGAGGGGTGTCTCAACGCTCGTGGCAATCCTCATACTCGGAGTGGTGCTAGGCGCAGGGCTAGGCTACTACCTGGGCGCTGGCAGGGCCAAAACCCCCACACTAACGGTCACCCAGACTATCCCCTCCACCACGACGAGGCTTGTAGCCCGGACAACCACGGTCACGGTCACCGAGACAATGCATACACGCTACCCCCTCGAACTGGTGGATGCGTCCGGGGACACTGTGGTGATAGAGTCTGAGCCAGCCCGCGTGGTGTCCCTCTCCCCCGCAATAACTGAAACCATCTTTGCCCTCCACGCTGAGACCAAGCTGGTGGGAGTCGACAACTCCTCCGACTATCCCCAAGAGCTGGAACTTCTCGTGGCTGAGGGCAAGGTTAGACGCGTAGGCGGTTACTGGTGGTCAGCCCTAGACCTGGAGGCCATAGCTAGCCTCCAGCCCGACCTCGTCATAGCGGAGGTGGGAGCCCACATCAAGATACAGGACCAGTTTAGGCAGCTGGGGCTTAAGGTACTCTACGTCCGGGGAGGAGCCGCGAGGAGCGTGGAGGACGTCAAGGCAGACATATTGCTCATAGGCCAGGCTCTCAACAGGCTGGAAGAGGCGCAGAGAATAGTGGATACTATAGATGAGGAGGTCTCAGAGATCAGGGCCAGGCTTGAGAGTGTGGGTGCTGAGCCCGTCCCCGTCTACGTGGAGGTCGGCGCCTATTCCGGCCAGCTGTGGGGTGCGGGTGCGGGAACGTTCATAGATGCCTTGGTAACGTTGGCTGGCGGCGTCAACGTGCTGGCAGAGTATTCGGGCTACCCGCAGCTCGGCTACGAGGACGTGGTTGCAGCCCAGCCCTCAGTGATCATAGCGGTTGCCAACTTCATGGACTCAGGCGCAGCCCAGGCCTACCTGGAGGAGATATTGTCTAGGCCCGGCTGGTCCGAGATACCCGCCGTAAGGGATGGCAGGGTATACGTTCTTGCAGGGCAGTCAGCCAACGTGCTTGTGAGGCCGGGGCCCAGAATAGTTGAGGCCCTGGAGCTGCTGGCAGAGATCCTGCACCCCGAGGTGTTTGGAACACCCTCAGGCCCCGGGATAGTTTCAGCGGCAAAGCTCGCAGCCCAGCCCTGCTCCCCGCCACCAGCGGTGCTGGTGATCTAGTTGGCCCGGAAATCAGGCACCTCCAGGCCCGGCTTTTTGGTGGTCCTATCCTTCTCCCTGATGGTGCTCCTCATAGCCATGGTGGTCTCCCTATCCACGGGCTCGGCCGGCTACAAGCCCCTTGACGTGCTTCGTGTACTCTTGGGGCGCGAGGGCGGTCCTGCCAGAAGCATAGTTTGGGGGATAAGGCTTCCCAGAACCCTGCTCTCAGTCCTGGTAGGCGCAGCGCTAGGTATCTCCGGCGTGCTTGTCCAGACAGCTACTAGGAACCCCTTGGCCGAGCCCTACCTCCTAGGCATATCCTCGGGCGCGTTGGTGGCTACAGGGCTCGCCATCCTCACCCTCCCCGCAGGCCTAGCGTTCTCCACATGGATCACGCTTACAGTGAGCTTTGCAGGAGGACTCGCAGCGTTCCTGGTGGTGTTGCTGCTGGCCAGGCTTGCCGGGGGCTCGCCGACCTCCCTAATCCTGGCAGGCATCGCTGTCTCCTCCTTCCTCTCCGGGACCACTATTCTTCTCTCCCTGCTGGTCCAGAGCAAGCTGGGGAGCTTCATAATCTGGCTCCTAGGCAGCTTCCTGACAGCCACGATGGATCAGGTCAAACTCATACTCCCGGTGGTGGCAGGGGTTACAGCCGCCTCGCTGGCCCTAGCCGGGAGGCTGGACTTGCTCCTCATGGGGGATGAAGTGGCTGTCCAGGGAGGAGTCGACCCTGAGAGGATGAGGAGAACAGCGGTTGCCCTAGCAGCCCTGGCCACGGCGGTCTCGGTTGGCGTGGCTGGCGTCATAGGGTTTGTCGGCCTAGTGGTGCCCCACATGTCCAGGTTCCTGGCTGGGATAGGGCATAGGAGAACGCTGGTCCTTTCAGCCGTTCTGGGAGGAGCCCTCCTCTGCATGGCTGACGCCGCGTCCAGGGCTGCTGGCAGGATCCTCCTGCTGGGCGAGCTGCCCGTGGGGGCGGTGACCGCACTGATAGGAGCACCCTTCTTCGCCTTCCTCCTAGTAAGGTTTGGGAGGCGTTCACAATGGTGAGGCTTAGAACCGAGAAGCTGGCATGCGGGTATGGGGCAAAGCTTGTGTTGAGGGACGTGGAGCTGGAGGTAGGGGAGGGAGAGCTGCTCGCCGTCCTAGGCCCCAACGGGGCGGGGAAAACCACACTGCTCAGAACCATTGCCAGGCTGCTGAGACCAGTGAGCGGCAGGGTCCTCGTGGACGGGGCTGACCTGTGGACTATCGATCTAGGCAGGGCGGCCAGGCTGGTCTCCTACATGCCGCCACCCCCTCCCCAGGGATTCAACATAACTGTACGGGAATTCCTCCAAGCCATGAGAGCCCCCTTCACGGGCTGGGCCCCGAGCGACGGAAACGTGGATCGAGCCCTGAGACTCCTGGAGCTGGAGGGGTTCGATGAGCGCCGGGTGGACGAGCTCAGCAGCGGCGAGCTTCAGAGGGTACTGGTAGCCTCGGTCATCGCTAGGGAGGCCCCTCTCATGGTGCTTGACGAGCCTACTGCCCATCTGGACCTAAAGTACCAGGTTAGGGTTCTTTCAGTTATTAAGAGGGAGGCCGCGGCTAGAGGGGGCGCCGCCGTGATCAGCCTCCACGACGCAAGGCTGGCAGCTACCTTCGCCGACAAGGTTGCCCTTCTCGCCGAGGGCTCTGTGAGGGCGTATGGGCCTCCAAGCCGAGTTCTGAGGGAAGAAGTACTCAGCAGGGTCTACGGCGTGAGGATCCTGGTGAAAGAGGACCCTGAGCTGGGATTCATAGCTGTTCCCGAGGCACCCGAGCGGACCTAAATTTATTTGGGTCTACAAGACACTGTTTCTAGCTGCCCAGCGTTGGTGGGGGTTGCCAGTATTGCGGGTGGCTGTCGAGGCTTGTGCCAGGCTGCATCTAGGCTTTTACAACATAAGAGGCGGGGGACGCTGCTACGGCGGGATAGGGGTCTCCATAGACAGGCCGTGTGTAAGCCTTACGGCTACCCGGTCGCCGGGCATAGAGGCCCCAGTCGAGCTTGTTGAGCCCCTCGAGGTGTTGGCCAACCACTACGGGCTTGGCGGCGTAGTTGTCGAAGTCGTGAAGAGCATACCTAGGCACGTAGGGTTGGGCTCGACCACTCAGCTATACCTAGCCGCTGCCCACGCCTACCTAAAGCTGTACGGTGTTAAAGCTAACGCCCGGGAGGTTGCAGCGGTCCTGGGCAGGGCTAGGGTGTCGGGTGTGGGTCTCTACTCCTTCACGGGCGGCGGCTTCATAATCGATGCTGGGCGCCCCGAGGGATGTGGAGAATGCGTCGTAAGCCTGGTGGCTAGGGTGAGGATCCCGGCTAGGTGGAGGTTTGTGGTGGTTACGCCCGAGGGTGGCAGGGGGCTTAGGGAGGAAGAGGAAGCAAAGATCCTCGAGGAGCCCGAGCCCATGCCCGCCGGGAGGCAGAGGAGGCTCTACGAGATCCTGCTAACAGGCCTTCTCCCAGCCCTGGTGGAGGATAGGCCTGAGGCTTTCGGCAGGCACCTTACCGAGTACCAGGAGATACTCGGGGCCTACTATTCTAAGCACCAGGGCGGGGTCTTTGCCTCCCCCGAGTCGGAAAAGGCTGCCCGACTACTTCTGGATGCCGGGGCCTACGGCGTGGGGCAGAGCAGCTGGGGCCCCTCGATCTACGGCATCTCCGATTCGAGCCGCGCCTATAGGGTGGCGCACAGGGTTTCCCAGCTCCTGGAGGAGCAGGGGGTTCGGGCAAAAGTCTTTGTGGCAAAGCCCCGCAACACGGGGGCCAAGATAAGGGTTCTCCACTAGCTGCGTCAGCCTCTTATAAGCGGCAGTGCAAACCAGATGTTAGGCGATACCAACATGTGCGGCCCATCCCCAACAGAGGTTTTGAAGGAGGCCGAAATACCCGTATCC
>JALURJ010000179.1 GCA_027016915.1 Desulfurococcales archaeon
GTATAGCCGAGACCGTGGCTACCCACCCTACAGGCTGCGGCCTCGTTGTGGACGAGGAGGGAGAGCCTATAGGTATAGTCACCGTGAAGGATCTAATGGTAGCCGTCGCCTCGGGTGACCCGGAGCTTTGGAAGAGCTGAGAATCCTTGTCTCGTTCATATTCGCGCTGACAGGCTTCGCGCTGGCGCTCCTAGCAAGCGTCAGGCCAAAGAGAGGCCAGCGCCGCAGGGCAGGTATCTGATTTTTATGTTCCAACCATCATTTTGTCACCGGTGAGCGTTTTGGGCAGACCCTACGTCTTCATAACCCGCGAGATACCCTCGAAGGGCATAGAGATGATAAAAGAGTTCTACGAGGTCGAGGTCTGGACCCAGTACACGCCCCCGCCCTACGACGTCTTGCTGGAGAAGGCCAAGCAGGCTGACGCCCTGGTAACCCTGCTAACCGACAAGGTTGACTGCAACCTCCTCCAGCAGGCGGAAAGGCTCCGCATAGTCTCGCAGTATGCCGTCGGCTACGACAACATAGATGTTGATTGTGCCACCCGGCTTGGAATATACGTGACCAACACACCTGGAGTCCTTACGGAGGCTGTGGCCGACTTCACCTGGGGCTTGATACTCGCCATAACGCGGAGGATAGTGGAGGCCGACAAGTTTGTGAGGACGGGCGAGTGGCACCGTAGCGGCACAGGCTGGCACCCCCTCATGATGCTTGGCACGGAGGTGCACGGCAAGACCCTAGGTATCCTAGGCATGGGGAGGATAGGCAGGGCCGTGGCTAGGAGGGCCAAGGGGTTCAAAATGAAGATAATCTACTACGACGTACGCCGCCTACCCCCCGAGCTCGAGGAGGAGCTGGAGGCGAAATACGTGGATCTCGAAACCCTGTTCAGGGAGAGCGACATACTCAGCGTCCACACACCGCTCACGCCCCAAACCAGGCATCTAGTCAACGAGGAGAGGTTGAGGCTGATGAAGAAAAGCGCTGTCCTGGTCAACACGGCCAGAGGGGCGGTTGTGGATACAGAGGCGCTGGTCAAGGCGCTGAGGGAGGGCTGGATAGCCGGGGCTGCCCTCGACGTGTTCGAGCAGGAACCCCTACCCCCAGACCACCCACTAACCAAGCTGGAAAACGTTGTGCTGGCACCCCACCTAGCCAGCGGCACGTGGGAGACCAGGACGGCCATGGCGGAACTCGTTGCCAGAAACCTTATAGCATTCTATAAGGGCGAGGTGCCGCCCACACTGGTCAATAAGGACGTAGTGGGGAAGAGGAAGCCAGGCTTCACATAGGATGGGTTTCGGCCCAAAATATAAACACCAGCTCCAATACTATTTCTTAGGAGAACCCTCCTTGAGGAGAGAAAGGCGTCGCGGCATCTCAGAGATAGTGTCGGCTATCATGCTGATACTTATAGTAGTCGCAGTGGGCTCCCTCATCTTCTACAACATAGCGAGCAGGGCGTCGAGCCAGGGTAAATCCCTGAGCAGGGAAGCCCAAACACTGGAGGAAAGGCTGCTCGACGAGGAGAGCATCACCATAGTCTATGCCTACTACAACGTGTCGGGTGAGGAACTGATCATATACGTAGCCACGGGGGATTACCCGGTCACAGTATCAGCAGTATATGTTAACGATGAACTCGTATGGTCCGGTGACTACACGTTGCCTACAGGAACCATAACAACCCTCCCTCTCATTCAGAAAAACCTGGGACTGGCTCCTGGAACGGTTTTCCAGGTAAAGGTAGCAACCAGTAAGGGTGTGGTCAAGGTTGCGCCGGGCTACGCCTCATAGGCGGAGCAGGGCCATAGGCACCCTCATAGGCATGCTTATCTTCGCAGCCTTAATGCTGATAATCCTGAGCCTCCTCACCTATTACTATTATTATCTAGACGCCACCCATGCCTTGAGACAGAGACACGAGGACCGCGTCGACACCGCGCGAAGCGTTGCCCAGTCCATCTACGGCAACTGGACGTATAAGGGCGGCTCCCTAAACATAACTGTCCACAACCCCACAGCCTACCCCGCACCGGTCTCAGGCATCCTGATAATATATGGAGACGGAAGCGCCCAGGAATTCTCCACCCAGGGTACAGTCATCCCACCCGCAGCCACCCTGACCATAAGCCTAACAGGGCTCCGCGGAGAGCCCAGCTCCATAGTTTTTGCCTACAACATAGAGGGTGTAGCCTACTCCGCACCCCTCCGCATAGCAGCCGTAACCCGGGGCGTCACTACAACCCAGCCTCCCGGCGCCGGGTGGCTTGAGGGGTGGACATGCAGGGTCGAGATAACAATAAGCAACAACGTAGCCACGACCCTCAGGAACTACCAAGTCCTAGTAGTGTTGAACTCCACCAACTTCGACGGGTGGAACTACCTCCAGAGAGACGGAAGCGACATCAGATTCACATCGAGTGACGGTGCAACCCTTATCCCCCACTGGATAGAGTACTTCGACTACCCCGGCAGATACGCAGTGATCTGGGTGAAGGTCCCCCAGATACCCGCCTCGGGAACCATAACAATCTACATGTACTATGGAAACCCCCAGGCAGGCGCCGCCAGCAACGGCTCAGCCGTCTTCGACTTCTTCGACGACTTCACAACCCTCAACAACACAATATGGAGAGCTGTAAGTTCCCCCGGAGTCGAATTCAACCCCACCATCCAAAGCAGCACCGAGTTCCATGACGGCTTGGGGGTTGCACTCGAGACCAACGAGTACGAAGACACCTACCAGTACGCCAACATACACACCATACAAACATGGAGCGTGCCAGCCTCGGGGCCCTCATACATGGTGGAGGCGCGCCTCTCGCCGCGCACAGGCGAGGATCATGACATAGAGCTTGACCTATACACCAGGCCCTATTCTTCGATCCACCCCTACCGGGCCCAAGGGGCTTATATCCATGCCTGGGGCTGGAACAATAATGACCGAGACCGTAGGAGCGGTGTGTGGGCGTGGTACTTCATGCCGGGCAACTGGGACAGAACCGTCTGGGACAACGGGGGTGGGAAATCGTTCAGAGCCAGAGACTGGTTCGTTGTCGGCATAGCATACTATAGGGGAGGTACTTACTACTATGTATGGCCCGACGCAGACTACTCGTCCCCATACGCCTACAAGATTTATGGCAACGCGTACTCCAACTTCAGGATAGTTCTAGGCCAGGACAACGGGGGTTACCGCCCGCCCCGGCAGGAGGGCTGGGTGGACTGGGTAAGGATTCGGAAGATAGTTTTCCCAGAGCCACAGGTGGTTATCGGCTCAGCAACCTGCTCTGCCTAGCACAGGCGGCGCGAGTTCGTGGAGCTTTAAGCTTCAGGGTACGACCTCATGTATTGGCTCCACCAGGCCCAGCTCCGCCAGGCCCACTATGAGGAAGGTGTATAGCACGGCTACCGCTATGTATTTCAGCAAGCCTCCTCGCCCCAGCTTTTCAGAGGAGAACATCTCCTCCGCCCCCAGATGCATTAATATGAAGCCCAGCACGTTGGTGGCCAGGTAGGCTGCGACGAAGGAGGCTGTGAAGAGGCTTGGGTAGAAGTAGGATACTATGGAGGCGGCGACGTAGGATATGGGTATGTTTACGAATAGGTCGTTCCACCAGGATAGGGGTGAGAGTATGTAGCCGATGAGTACAAGTATTCCTCCTTTAACCTTGCGTCGTTTCAACCCTCTTCGCCCAAGTATCTCTGCAGTATGCTGTGGAGCTTGTAGGGGTCGCGGGCGTAGAGCCTTATCTTGCCTCTAGCCCTCAGCTTCTCGTCCTTGGGGACTAGTTCGACGAACTTCCTCCTGGGCTCCAGGATCAGCTCGTAGTCCTTAAGGGGGAATCTTAAGGCTACCTTGGAGCCTATGCCCTTGGATATTATGCCCTTGCTGGTCACCTTGTAGGAGTT
>JALURJ010000180.1 GCA_027016915.1 Desulfurococcales archaeon
GAACACTTATAGAGCATATATGTGAGGAGAGCTGCGTCTCCCTTAATGCCTACAGACACTATTGCTGGTGAGGTGAAGTTCATTTTTCTCATAAACACCCTATGCGTGTAGAGCCACACCTTGTCGCCGAGCAGCTTTACTGTGAATCCCGGCACCCAGTACTCTGTCCAGCCAGCTACCGGGTCCCCCACCGATGCCGTCGCGCCGAACCCTATCTCCAGCCCCTTGGAGCTCTGGGATTCGAACACCTCTACCACCGATACGTGGTTAAGCGCGTCCACTTCTCCACGTAGATAAACTACTACAAAGGGCAGTCCGGACGCCAGCCTGAGACCTGTCACCTCCTCTAAGCTCCAAATATAGCAGCTTAGGGTATACCCCTCGATGCCGGAGTCCCAATAGCACACCCTTCCAGCCTCTTCCGGCAAGGGCAGTGTTATGCTCCTTGGATTTCCTTCAGCTAGGCTGGCCTCACCAGTTGTCCAGCCCTTCGACACTGCTGGAGGCCTTCCTCTTAGGTCCTCAACAATAGTTACTGCTACCGATAAGCCTCGCACAATTTTGTCTGTGTCCAGGGTTATTGCTCTCAGAAGCGGGTAGACGCCGCTCTTCCCATGTATGGCTCCGAAAACCAGGATCCCCGGCTCCACAAGGTCCGGGTTGTTGCCCTGCAGCAAAAGATGGGTGCGCCATACCAGCATGGCCTCCTTAACCGCATCGTAATCTACGGCTACGTCCCCCAAACCTGCGTAGATTCCGAGGCTAACCATGCTTCCGTTGGGCATCCAAGCATAGAGGCTCAGAATAGCGGGTAGCACTCTGCCCTGAGCGTCGCGGACCCTAACCGTGAATTTTGGGTCAGAATGCAGAAATGGTTTGTAGTACCTAACATTGGCTCCGGGAAAGTAGGGGTCGTTCTTCACTGTTCCTGTAGAGGTGGTGTAGAGCAGGCCTGCGCCTGCTACTGTGATAGCTATTAGAACAACTATTGCCGTCTTCCTGCGTTGCAGCATCACGCTATTTTAAAAGACGGAGTTAATTATGTGTTTCTACACACTTTAGCGGTATCGGCGGCTCTGGACAATCGTGCCCCAAGCTTACACAACTATAAGGCTAGGCAAACCACTAAACCGTGCAGAGAGGTGTAATGAATCTACTCCACGTGAAAATTATTCTTGGAAAGGAACTTCTTCACGTTTCGGGGGAGCTTAGGTATTCGGACCCTCTCGTTTCGGCTGATGTAGATTTCCCTGGCTAACCTTGGCCCGTAAACTATGGCCCCTATGAGCTCCCCGTTCTTCCTGACCAGTTTAACCACGTATTTGCCTATGGTAATCTCCTCTAGCTCCACCCTGTTCCCCACAGTAGTATTGTTGCTGAGGAAATTTAAACTAATATCTCCAAGCTATACTAGTCCGAAGATCAGCAGAAACGCCAGCACCACCACGGCCAGGTCGCCTATACGGCTCAGCCTCTCGGCATGCCTCCTAGGTATAGCTTTGCGTAGCCCTACCACGATCACGACTAGCGGCGCGACGAATATTGCTAGGTAGAACGCTAGGAGGGCCAGCTTGGCTGCCAGCCCTGTCTCAGCCATTATGCCCAGCGCGACGAAGTAGGGTCCCCCGCTGCATGGCAGTATGGTCCAGGAGAGGGTTAGGCCGAAGAGGAACCAGGAGATAAGGCTCTTTGAGACTACCTGTTCCTCCACGCAGGGCTCTGTGCCCAGGTTCTTGTAAAGTATCACTGCCAGGGCAGCGAAGCCCGCAACCATCTTAGCGATATACGAGCCCACATAGCTGCTGAAGGCTGAGAAGGCTACGCCCAGCAGCGCGTAACCCACCAGTATCCCCGAGATTATGGCAAAGCCGGGGCCTCGGCCCTTAAGGCTGCCAGCGGCGGTCATGGATGCCATTAGGGCGAAGACGCAGGGGTTTATGGAGTCGGCCGCCGCTAGCCCGGCGATTAGCACTACTAGGCTGGCGAGGCTCTTAGAGGCTGGCGCCACGTAGCCCTCGCCGCTGCTGGGATTGCCTGAAACCAGTACGAGGTTCTCGATGTACCGGTACTCCTCCGGCGTGAGTTTCACCGCCTGGTACCCCTCCTTGCCGGATATGTATAGGTAGATGGTGTTCTCCGGCGGCACCCTGTTAAGCACCTGCATCCAGAAGCCAGCCGGGGCCTCTCCCACAACGGCGGCAATAATCCTCCCCTCCCTGACCACAAAGGTCAGGGGCGTGCCCAGGACAGCGCCATAGAGCTTCGTGTAAAGATACTCGAATTCCCTCACATACTCGCCGCTGCTGTCCTTATCCATGTAGTAGGCGACCAGCTTATCGGCGCCGAAGTTCTCCTCTATTATCCGGTGTAGGTTCCGGCAATGGGGACACCAGGTATAGCCATACATTATGAACTTATAGTCTCCTTCCAGAATAGCGGCTTCTGCCGCAACGCCTAGCAGCGCTGCAAGTACCAGTACTGCAACCAGGGGAGCCCATCTAATCCGCATGGCTGGCACTGTCAATATAGTGCTGTGAAAAGGGTAAAATACGTTATAGCATGAAGGGTGCAGGCTTCTCTAGAAACTAGTCTAGACCAAGCATTCTGGCAACAGCCAGCCCAATCATGGGGGTTATGAACGCCTCGACGAGGGCCGAGACTATGAGTAGAGGCACTATAATCTTGAGCATTCTTAGCTCTGCCGTCAGGCTGCTGAGAACCCCATCTCCTCTGCCTCCAATCTTCCTAATCACGCTTCCAGCAACCCTTAACCCAGAATATGTTGCGAGGATCAAGACAGGTATCTCTAAGATCCCGTGAGGCACTATTAGTGCCGCTAGGTAGAAGGGGTCGGCGCCTCTATTGACCGCAGCCCAGTGGATGGTGTACCCTATGAAGAACCCGTTGTTCACGAGTATCAGTATAGGAGGCACCACGAGCAACCCGGAAACTATGGTGATGACAGCGACCACCGTGTTTTTCACAAGTATGGTGACCGCCAACCCTAAGGGGTTAAAGCCGGCCTCCTCAGCGGTCTCTTGGAGCTGCCTAAGAGCCTCCTCTAGGTAGCTGAACTCGGCGAAGTATCCCGCCACAACACTCGCCAAGAATAGAACTAGAAGCGCCAGACCTGCACTTATCCCCCTACCCACGAGGCCCTCTCCATATAGAAGGTATTGGGGGAGGTAAAATAATGGTTACCTTAGCACGCCCTTAGAGCGCCTCCCTGAAAAGCTCTCCAAGGATGGAGATGGCTGCCTCGATCTTCTCGATGGGCGGGTTGCTGAAGTTGAGCCTTAGCGTGTTTCGCCCACTACCATCGACAAAGAAGCTGTTTCCAGGAACATACGCCACACCCCTCTCCACGGCCTTCGGTAGAAGCTCGTAGGTGTCCACGCTCTCTGGAAGGTAGGCGAATATGAAGAGCCCACCCACAGGCCTAACCCACCTCGAGCCCTTCGGGAAGTGGCGTTCCATGGCTGCCAGCATGGCGTCCCTCTTCCTCCTGTAAAGCTCCACCACCCTGGGCAGATGTCTCTCTATAACGCTTCTTCTCAGCGCCTCCATGGCTATGAACTGGGAGAGAGTGGAGGTGTGGAGGTCCATATGCTGCTTGGTCAGCTCGAAGTGCTCGACGAGTTCCTCGTCTGCGGCGATCCACCCAATCCTAAGGCCTGGAGCCAGGATTTTGCTGAAGGTGCTCATATAAACTACCCTGCCGCCCCTATCCATGGCTTTAAGACTCTTGTAGTCTACGGGTTCGAAGGTAAAGTAACTGTAGGGGTCGTCCTCAACAACTAGGAGGTCATGCTCCTCGGCCAGTTCCAGCAGGTGCTTCCTCCTCTCCATGCTCATCGAAACTCCGCTAGGATTCTGAGCCGTAGGTATCGTGTATACCAGCTTGACGTG
>JALURJ010000181.1 GCA_027016915.1 Desulfurococcales archaeon
TGATAATCCCGGTGCGGATGTCGTGGCTGAGGAGGAGGACCACGACTTCTTGGTTGAGGAGATAGAGAAGCTCATGGACGAGAACCTTGAGAAGGCGGTCAAGGAGGTAGGCGAGCCTATAGAGCCTGTTTCGGTCAAGACCGTGGCGCTACCAAGGGGCATATACAAGCAGTTGGAGGAGGATGCGCTTCTGGCATTAGTGTCCACGGCCTTCATGAGCGGCTACAACGACGTAAACGAGTTCATCAAGAGGGAGGTGATTCCGTGGATGCGTGCCATCAAACAGCTTGAGCTGAAGTACATGGTCAAGCTCGACCCAGACAAGTTCATCCAGGGCTTCACCAGCCTGGTCGAGGGCTTCGCCGAGCTAAAAGCTAAAATGCACGCAATTAAAAAGATTCTTGGTGGTGAGAAGTAGTGAGCCAGCAGGGCACCGTGTCGATACCCCTCATACCCAAGGAGATCGTCAAGCGGATCAAGGAGCAGGCCAAGAACCTTGAGGAGCTTGTCACCGCCAAGATGAAGAAGCAGTACTACGAGAGCATACTCCAGAGCTTCGGCGAGACCCAGGTGCCCAAGAGCATAGAGGACAGGGCGCTTGAGGAGGTCGAGAGCGCACTGATCAAGGGCCTCAAGCTCCAGGCGTTCATGAAGGGCCTCGGCATATCAAGGGAGGAGGAGAGGGAGGAGCCCAAGGTGGAGTCCAAGCAGGTCCAGGTCGAGAGGGTGAAGACCGAGGAGGAGGTTGCGGCTGAGATAATAGGTAGGTTGGTCAAGGAGGGCATGAAGCCCGAGGACGCCACCAAGGTTGCGTTCCGCATACTCAGCCGTGGCAAGGAGGAGGGCATGAGCCTGAACGAGATAGCCCAGAGCTACAGGGAGCTACTCAAGGACGTGATGGAGATCTCCAAGTTCAAGTTCGAGATGCTCAAGGAGGACCTTGAGAGGCTCAAGCAGGGGAGTGGCGACGAGAGCGGCATTGTCCAGTACCTGATGTCCGAGCTTGAGGAGCTGAGGAAGGCCAACGAGGAGCTGAAGAGGCTCATGCTTGAGAAGGAGCGTGAGGAGGAGAGGAAGAGGTACGAACAGCAGATAGAGGCGCTCAGACAGGAGATCGAGAGCCTGAGGGAGGCGCTGGCCGAGCGGAAGGGCCCCATATCCGAGGCCATGAGCCAGTACATAGAGGAGCTTGTCAACAGGATCGAGGACGCCAAGAAGATGATGGAGATACTGGGCTACAAGGTGGTCGAACCCAAGAGCGTGGGCGAGGTCCTTGAGAGCAAGAAGGAGATGGAGCTTAGGAGGGAGATAGAGAGGCTGAGGAAGGAGATAACCGAGCTGAGGGAGAAGACAAGCCTCTCACAACACTTCGGCGAGTTCCTGAAAACCACGCTTGAGCTGGCCTTCAAAGACCCGGCCAGGTTCCGCCAGTTCGTGGACACGCTCAAGGACCTGTTCGGAGCGTTCAGGGGCCAGGAGGCCGGAACCCCGGTAGCCCCTCCGGCACCCGTGCAGACCGGCGGCGGGGGAGAGCTGTTCAGCATAAGCCCCGACATCTTCGAGAAGCTCGGAGAGGGGGCTGGCGGCAAGGCACCCCCCAAGCCGGAGAAGAAGCCATCCAAGATACAGATAGACTGGGGCGAGCAGGCCAAGAAGGGCGGTGGGTGAGCCGCCCTGAAGCAGGTGGAAGCAATGATAGTCGAAATACTCAAGGACAAGGATCCAGACACGGTGTTCGACGAGCTACTCTCCAACGATGAGGAGCTTAAGCAGGTTGCAGTGAAGACCGTGGAGACGCTCAGAAACCAGTACGGGGACTACATCCTCAACATGATCAAGATGATGGCCCTAGTCTCGGGCACAGCCGCCGCCAAGGAGAGGGTGTACCTGATCCTCTACAACGGGTACAGGAGCCACCCCGTGCTCGGGAAGTACGTGAACCACCCGAGGTTCAAGGAGTTCGTGAGTCGTCTGGTGGACCTAGTGTTTGAGTCCCTCTAACACCATTTTTTTCCTAGCAATCCCCTCCTCCACCAGTTCGTTGAGCAACCTCATCCAGCCCGGGTACTTTGCACTGCGCCTCGACCTGTAGCCGAGCTTCTTTGCCAGATGCTTAAGCTCATCATACAACTCATTCCTGATGTAGACGGTCACCCTGGGCACGCCCGCCACCCCCATATCGTGCATATCGATTACTATATCGTGCATATCCGCTTAAATAGCTTGTGCATAATACCTCGACACGGTGAGAGAAGTGGTCTTCAGGCTCCCCACACAGAGGGAGATGGTGGAGTTCGCCTGGGACGTGGTAGGGATAACTCTGGGCGACATTGCGGACAAGTACCTGACTGCCAGGTTTGAGCAGTACTTCGCCGGCTTCGGCAGGCTGGCTACCGGTGTTGCCGTCGGGCTATTCGGCCCCATACTGGCCCAGCACTTCATCCCCCAGTATGAGCAACTACAGAGGATACTGAGGCTGGCCGGTGCGGCTGTGGCGGCTGAGTGGGTCAAGGCCAAGCTACCCGGCGGCACCTCCAGGAGGATAGTGGTCCCTAAAACCAGCCAGCGGGTGTTCGTCCCCCCGGCGAAGCCCAGGAGGAGGGAGGCCGTCCTCTGGTAAGGTGCCCCTGTAGGGCTACCACATAACTGAAACCCTTTTTTTGCTCTCCCAGAGCTCTATCAGCTTCAATAATGCCTCCTCGTTGTTCCTCACGCCGAGCCCGTACATCTCGGCAACCACCCTGAGGAACCTCTGCTTGGTCTCGGGGGAGCACTTGATGACTATCCTCTCGCTACGACGATTCATCGACTTCACGCCTGGACACCATGGTAATCTGGGTGTCCAGCACTTTATAAGGATTGGGGCGTAACATGCCCATGCAGGTGATAGTATGGCTGTGTCCAGAGGAGCATGGCTCGGACAAATCAAGCCCGAGGTCCTAGCCTCCATCGAGGACCAGATAGCCGACGCCGTGGTTCAGAAGCTGATGGACAAGGCGATAATCAAGAGCCCCGACGAGGCAGTGGTCAGAGAGATCCTGCCCAAGGAGGACCTTGGCTTCACCAACGAGACCTGGACCGTTGACCTAACCACCGGTACCGCCAACGCCTACAACGCAGTGGTCAACGGCACCCAGCTAGGCGAGAAGAAGGCCCTGATAATCTACGCCATGAAGGTGATCACCAGGGGCAACGTGACCTTCGTGAAGTTCGCCACTGGTAGCCAGGGCAACATCATCAAGGACATAGTGGACGTGACCAAGTACGACCCCCAGACCGGCCTCGTCGTCCTGAGGACCCCCATCGGGTACGAGCCCAAGGACTACATGTACATCAGCTACTACATAACCAGCACCACGGGAGCGACCCCCGAGATAGTGCTGATCGGCAAGGTAGCCGAGCCCGTGAACGAGATCTTCAGCGGCTAACAATAATCTGAGGTGATAGCCGATGCCAATAGCGACGCTTGAAGACGAGACTGTGCTGGGCTCGATGAAGGTATATGTGGGAACCACCACCGGCCCAACATCCTACACTACAGGCGGGTTCAGCGTAACCCTACCGATAAGGCCCACATACGCCCTGGTGGCCCTGACCAACGACAACACGGCCTACAAGATAAGCTACTCGGTCAGCGGAAACACGATAACGATAACGGTCTACCAGCTTTCAGCCGACACCACTACCGGGGCCATAAGCGCCGCAGAGGTTGCGGCTGGAACCGACCTCAGCGCACTGACCTTCATGATAATAGCCGTACAGGCCACCACGTAGCAGGACCTCGGGCCCTAATCCAAACCTTTTTTTGCCTCCAACACCAGTATTCTTCTCAGAGCGAGTAGGGGGTGAGGGCGAGTGAGCGTAACCTCCCTTTACGTGCCCTTCAAGGCAACGCTGGAGCC
>JALURJ010000182.1 GCA_027016915.1 Desulfurococcales archaeon
TCTACGGGCAGCATGTTTATCAACATCACCTCGCTGAGCATGAAGTTGATGGTGGGCTTCCCGCTAACATCCACCAGGCCTATGTGTATGTCGCTGAGATGGGCTATGGTCAGCTTCTCAGGCCAGCTGTCCAGGACCCAGACGCTCCTCAGCGAGATGGCCACGCCTGGTCCGCTCTCGGTCTCGAACTCCAGGTAGAGGTCGTAGAGGCCGGGCTCCGCCTCGCCGGGGACCTTAAGCTCGAACAGCGTCACTTCTCCCTCATCCGTGGACTCGACCGTGGCGTTGATGATTGTCAGGTTGTAGGATAGGCCCGGCGCTTCTATCCAGGCCTCCCAGGGCTCGCTGGCTGCCACGTCTATGACTGCCATGAAGGTGGAGTTCACCAGAACAGGCGCTGGCATGGCTGGCCTGGGCTCTAGGACGGTATAAGTTGCTGCTTCCGTCTCCGCTGCCTGCCCCCACGTTGCCGCGAGGCCGGAGGTTATGGTTATCGAGAAGACGACGAGGATTGCTAGAACCAGTATGGAGGCGTGGATGCGCCTATTCATAGCTTCCAGTCCTCCTGGTAGGGAGTGGGCGCTGGAAAGATATATTTGCTCCGCCCAGGCGGGCTTAGTAGGGGAGGGTGGCGTCCTTGGCTGGGAAGATGTAAACCCTGGACACAGGCAGGTAGAGCTTCAGCTTATCGCCCTGCTTGACGAGGAAGTCGGGATCAAGGTATATGTTGAGGTCTACGCTGCCCACCCTCACCTTCACGTTGTTGTGGGTGCCTATGAACATCACCATTGTAACGATGCCCTCTATCTCGTTGCTCTCCTCGCCCGGCTTGTCGAGCTTGAAGAACTCCGGCTTTAGGACTGCGTAGACCTCCTCGCCCTCCCTGACCCTGCAGTCGCCGCCGCAGAGGCCTTTGAGCTTCAGTCCACGGAACACTGCCGTGACTACGCCGTCGCTGAACTTTAGGGCCTTGCCCTCCAGCACGTAGCTTCTACCTATAAAAGATGCAACGAAGACGTTGGCAGGCCTGTAGTAGATCTCCTGGGGCGTGCCTACCTGCATTAGCCGCCCCTTGTTGAGGATCGCCACGCGGTCAGAGATACTCATGGCCTCCTCCTGGTCGTGGGTCACATAGATCGTCGTTATCCCCAGCTCCCTCTGAATCCTCTTTATCTCCTCCCTCATCTCCAGCCTAAGCTTGGCATCCAGGTTTGAGAGGGGCTCGTCGAGGAGGAGCACCTTTGGCTCCACCACAAGGGCCCTGGCGAGCGCCACCCTCTGCTGCTGCCCCCCGCTCAGCTGGGAGGGGTACCTGTCCTCCAAGCCCTCCAGCCTGACGAGCTCCAGTATCCTCTTAACCCTCTCCCTGACCTCCTGCTTGGGAAGCTTCCTCAGCTTGAGGCCGTAGGCCACGTTGTCGAACACCGTCATGTGGGGCCATAGGGCGTAGTTCTGGAAGACCATGGCGACGCCTCGCTTGTAGGGCTTCAGAAGCGTGACGTCCTGCTCGTCGAAGAAAACCCTGCCCTCTTCGGGGAGCTCGAATCCGGCGATAACCCTTAGGGTTGTGGATTTCCCGCAGCCGCTTGGGCCGAGGAAGGTAAAGAGTTCGCCGTGCTCGATCTTCACGGTGAGCCTGTCCACGGCTACGGTTTCCCCGAACCTCTTGGTCACACCTACCAGTTTTACCGATACCACGGCTACACACCCAGGAACGCGTAGGTCTGCTTAAACACTAGTGTAATGATGATTATGGTTGTGACCTGGAGGGCCATAAGGAGCACGCCGAGGGCTGCGGCCAACTGGGGACTATTAGCCCTGGGGTTCGAGATGAAGTCGTAGATAACACCAACTATGGGGCTCCTATGGTCCGCCGAGGTAGGCTCCCCGCCCAGCATGCCCAGGGTTACGCTGACGCTGGTCTCACCCATACAGTAGACGAAGCTGAGCAGTGTGCCACTAGCAATGTTGAGGAGCAGCATGGGTATCAGGATGGTGGCCAGTGTGCGGGCCCTGCTGGCCCCGAGGTTCATGGCTGCCTCATCGAGGGAGGGATGCACCTGGCTAAACCCGGCGAATATGGAGCGGGCGGCGAAGGGGAGCCTACGCACGCTGTAGGCAAGGATTATGGGGAGCAGGGGGTCGACCGTGGGGTCCAGTATCCTGATGTCGAGGACCTTGGTGAAGAACATGAAGTACCCGTAGGCCACGACTAGGCCTGGTATGGCCATGGGCATGGTCGACATGGTGTCCAGCGCTGTCAGGAACCTCAGCTTGAGCCTGGAGGTTACGTAGGAGACGCTTACAGCGATCAGTACTATAATGGTGACAGCTGAGAGCGAGTAGGCCAAGCTGTTGAGAATGCCTCTGAAAACGCCCGGCCTCTCGAAAATGTCGCGGAAATGGCTCAGTGTGAAGCCCTCGGGGAGGGGTGTGCTGCCCCACCTGGTGCTCAGGCTGAGCACGACGACCCCGACTTGGGGTATTATGGTGAACAGGATCAGCGGCACCACGACTAGGTATATCACCAGCAGCCCCTTCCAACCAGGCCTGCTGATGCGGGGCTTCCAGCGGCCTCCCTTGCTCAGCATCACGTACTGCCTCAGGCTAACGTACTGCCTTATCCCTACAAATGCTACGAGTGCTATGCTGAGCATGAGGACAGCCATCATGCCCACTACCGGGGACTCACCCCCCGCCTCGACGCCCTGGAAGTACTCGAGTATCTTGTAGGACATCATGTACTTGAAGTTGAAGGCGACGGGCGCACCCACGTCCTCCAGGGAGAAGATGAAGACAAGGGTCGACCCGGCTGCCAGGCCGGGGAGGGCTAGAGGGAGGGTAACCGTTCTGAAAAGCTTGAAGCCCCGGGCTCCGAGGTTCTCAGCCTGCTCCTCGAGGTTCGGGTCTATGTTGAGGAACGCGGAGAACATGTTTAGGTAGACTATGGGGTAGAACGTTATTATCTGTGCAAGGGCCACGCCAGCGAGGTCCTTCACCACGACGTCCACGGGGAGGTGGAGCACTTCCTGGAGGAACCAGCTTATAGTGTTGCCCCCAGGCTGGAAGGTGAAGCCGAACACCTTCCTTATAACGTAGGCGTTCACGAAGGGGGTGACCAGGAGGGGTACTATGGCCAGAACCCTTACTATCTTCTTGCCTGGAAACTCGTAGCGTGCCAGGACGAATGCCACAATCGTTCCAAGGATGCTGGCTACAACCGTTACAATGACGGCGTTGAGAAGCGAGTTAAGTATTATGCCGTAGTTCTTGCCAGCAATTATTATCCTAGTTATCGTCTCACCCCCAACCCTTAAACGCCTAATCTCTATGCCCTTACCCGTGGGGTCCCAGGGGTTCCAATACTGGGCTGAGGATAGCTGGCCGAGGTCGAAGTACCTGGCCGCGAGGAACGTTGCCGCCACGGGCATGACGAGGAACACTACAAGCATGATTACGGGGAAAAAGATCTGTAGTATGACCATGGGCTCAAGCTCGTACCTAATCCTTTCAATGGCTCCCCGTCGCACATTCCCCGAACTCGCCGCCATCACAAGCCACGCTCCGCCCGGGACGGGGCTTCGCTGCTACCCGGAGACCTGCTGGTACACAGCATCATATTTCTCTATCGCTTTCTGGGTCCACGTGTTCATGAGGGACGTTATTATGCTCTGGGCCTCAGCCTTCTTATCCTCCAGGAACAGCTTGGTCAGATGCTGGTTCAGCCTCACTGCGAAGTCCAGGGTAAACGTTGTCTGCTCGCCCGTCACAGGGTCCTCAAACGTTATGTCGTAAATGCTGCTCAGCTCCTCCTTCAGCTTCTGGTAGTCGGTCTCGCTTATACGGCCATCCCTGTACGCCGAAAGCAGCGCTATCCACGC
>JALURJ010000183.1 GCA_027016915.1 Desulfurococcales archaeon
CATGGCGTTCGACGCATCCAACCCTGCCGGGAGCCTGATGCCCGGTGACAGGCTTAGAATAGCTGAGGCGCTTGTGGAGAAGGCTAGGGGTGCGGGGGCAACCAAGATCCTGGTAGACATAGTCGTACTAGACCCGGCATCTATAGGGATAAGTGCTGCAGCAGTGTGGCTTGTCAAGGACAGGCTCGGCCTGCCAGCCGGATGCGCGCCCGCCAACGCTATGGGTCCGGTGAACTCCAAGAACTTCGGAGAGGCGGCTGCAGCGATCCACGGCGGGGTGGCAAGCCTCCTCCAGGTCCTTGGAGCAGACTTCATCTTCTACGGCCCCATCAAGAGGATAAAATATGTGGCGCCAGCCGTGGCCGTAGCAGATGCCCTGACCGCCTACCTGTACAGGCTCGAAGGGAAGAGGCCTCCCAGAAACCACCCCATAAACAGGGTTCTCAGAAGGCTACAGAAACTCTTCGCTGAGCAGGGATGAGGAGGTTGGACAGGAGGGAAAGGCTGGAGAAGCAGGTATCCATGAGGGCCAAGTACGGCGCGACCGCACCCTCCTACGACGAGCTATACATGGAGGAGCAGGTGGAGAAGTACGCAGTGGCGCTATCCAGGCATAGGCCGGAGGGCCCAATACTGGACGCTGGCTGCGGGACAGGCCTCCTCCTAGAGTATCTGGCAGCCACAGGTTTGCTGGGCAGGGTCTCCCTGTACGTGGGGTTGGATCTAACCCCCGAGATGCTGGCCAGGGCTAGCCGGAGGCTCAGAGCTCTGAGGATCCTAGGGGACCTTGTTGAGGGGGATCTCGAGTACCTGCCCTTCAGGAGCGGTGCCTTCAACGTATCCTACTCGTTCACCGTTGTGGACCTGCTCTCCAGGCCCTGGAGGGGGGTTACCGAGCTCTGCAGGGTTTCGAGGAGGGGCGCCGTGTACACGTTGCTTAAGAAGGCCCAGAAGCTTAGGAGAAGCCAGCTTAGAGCCAGGTACGTCGGGGAGACTGACAAGGACGTCATACTGTACGCCGAGTGTGGTGGAAGAAAAGAGTTGGGTTAGGCAGGCTCGAAGTACCTTATGTCGGTTATCAGACCCCTTCTCTCCCCCTCGGGCCTGAAGACGGGCCTCACCCTCATCCCTATCCATACCTCGTCGGGCTCGGCGTTGATGTAGTGGAACAGGCCTCCCTCGGCGTCGATGGGCCTTACCAGCGCCACCACCTGGGGCTCCACCGGGTTGCCGTACATATCCCTGGTGATCACCGTGAATGCGGCCACTATCCACTCCTCATCGGTCACGTCCACAAGCTCGCCCCTCTCGCCGTCCGGGCAGAAGGTTCTGGGAGGCACGTAGACCGTGTCGCCGCACCTCATGCCGAGTATCCTGCCTTCCTTGAGGGCCTTGGCCATCTCCAGCCCGTGGATGCCGGGAGTGTAGACGTACTTCTCGACCTCCATTTTGCCTGGGTAGTGCTTCACGCTGCTCGCTTTCCAGAACTTGTCCCAGCTCAACCGGATCACCCCTCTTCCACCGGTTCGAAACACTCTATGTCGTTCACGTCGCCCACCCTCTCCTCGGGAGGCCTCCACCTGGGCTTAACCCTCATACCTATCGCCTTGCCGGACTTTACATCCTCCTCAGCCACGCCGCACAGCTTGTGAAACAGGCCTGCGAACTCGTAGCTGTCCTCCTTGTAGCCAGGGGCGTCCAGCCTCACGACACCCACTATCTCGGGCTTCTCCAACCTCTCCCTGAAGGTTGAGATGTAGCTTATCACCGCTGTGTGGATGACGCCGGTGCCGGGCAGCTCCACCCACTCGCTGGTGGCGGCGTAGCAATATTCGCAGTAGGCCCTTGGAGGAACGTAGACCCTCCCGCACCTCGGGCACCTAACCCCCATTATCTTGCCCTCCTTCAGGCCCTCTAGGAACCGTGTCTGCGCCTGGCCTGCCGAGAACCTGTACTTGGCCTGAGGCTGGTACTCCACCAGCCCGGGGAGCTCGTACATCTCCCTGGATTTCAGGTAGTGTCCAGGTAGCTTCTCCTTCTCACCCATACACGTCACCTCCTAGTTGGACATCACGATAACTGTTCCCACCTGCATTAGGTCGCCCCACGCCTGGGCGACACCCTTGTGGACCGGCTTCTTCGCTTGCCTCCGCCCAGCCTCGTAGCGTAGCTGCCAGAATATCTCCGCAGCCTTCATAAGACCAGCAGCCGCTATGGGGTTGCCCACGCCCAGCAGCCCGCCGCTCGGGCTTGTCGGGAGCTCGCCGTCCCTGTCGAACCAGCCCTCCTTGAGGAGCTCTGGGGCCTCGCAGGGCCTTGCCAGCATCAGCCCCTCGATGTGGTGGAGCTCCTTGTAGTCGAAGGGGTCGTAGGGCTCCGCCACGTCTATCTCCTTCCACGGCCTCTCTATCCCGGCCATCCGGTAGGCCATCCTGGCAGCGTACTGGACATATCTCGGGTAGCCTAGCTCCCTGTTGTACCAGTGGGTGTTGTCGAGGCTCCAGCCAATCCCCTCCACCCATATGGGTGTGTCGGTTATCCTGCGGGCCTCTCTCTCCCTGGCCAGTATTAGGGCGGCGGCACCGTCGCTGACAGGGCTTATGTCGAGCCTGTTGACCGGCCAGACGAGGGTCTCGCTGTTCAGCACGTCCTCCACCGTTATGTTCGCCGCAGCCTGCGCTGCCGGGTGGTCTAGGGCGTTCCTCTTGTTCTTCACCGAGACCAGGGCTATGTCCTCCTTGGTGGCTCCGCAGCGGTGCATGTAGCGGCGCATCTCCATGGCGAAGATCCATATAAGGTTGGGGCCCAGAGGCCTCTCTAGCACTGGGTCCCATATGTAGGCGAACACTCCCTGCGGGTGGGGGTGGGCCGGACTCATCTTCTCCTCAGCCACAGCCAGCACCGTGTTGCAGAGGCCGCTGGCCACGTGCCACCACGCCGCTATGGGGACGAAAACCCCTGTGCCTCCTCCCACGTAGACCCTCACCGTTGGTTTCCCATAACCCCCTGCGCCGTCGGCCAGGTACTCGCCATTGAAGTGTATGCCGTCGAAGGCGTCCGGCGCCGTCCCTATCACGACGCAGTCTATGTCGGCTAGGGTGAGGCCTGCGTTGTCAAGGGCCATCTTGGCGGCTTCCCATGCCAGCTCCCTCGGGGTTTCGAGGAGCCTCCTCCTGAACAGGGTTATGCCTGCACCCACAACCGCTACGCGGTCCTTCACGTGTAGGTTCATCCTCACACCCATCACCTCCCTCAAACAGATAGTACGGCTACCATGCTTGTACGGGTGGGCGGGCCTCTCCACGAAGCTACTATGCCCCTCTCAACGGCCTCCAGCTGGTGGCCTCCGGCCTCGCCCCTGAGCTGGAGCACCGCCTCGACCAGCCTTGCCAGGCCCGTGGCCTCAAATGCTACGCCCATGGAGAGGCTACCCCCGCTGGGGTTCACGGGGTACCTGCCGGAAGCGTCGAAAACCCCCTGCTCCAACAGCTTGTGGGCGGCGGATTCAGGCGCTATTCTCAGCTCCTCCAGCGCCACGAGCTCGGCGTAGCTGAACCTGTCCTCGACCTCGGCGAAGTCGGTCTGACCCATGGGGTCCGATATTCCGGCCATGCTGTAGGCCATGTCCGCCGCTATCCTCATGGACGGCATCATGCCCCATAGGTGCCACTCAGGCGACCCGGTGCCAGCCTCGGTGCCCCACCCTATGCCGTCGAGCCATATGGGGGTGTCTGTTAGCTCGCGGGCCTTATCCTCGGATGCCAGGACCACCACCACGGCTGCGTCGGCGAACCCCGCTATCTCGTACCTGGTGAGCGGGTATATGGCTGGCTCTGCGTCGAGGATCTCGTCCACAGTCACCCTGGATGCGTAGCTAGCC
>JALURJ010000184.1 GCA_027016915.1 Desulfurococcales archaeon
CTCCACGGGCTCGGTGAGGTGGACCTACAGACACGACGCCGGGGTCGCCACCCCCATGTACCTGGACGGCAGGGTGATCTTCATAGATGGCACGGGCAAAGTTGTAGCAGTCTCTACGGAGGGGAGTCTCCTATGGGAGGCGAATGTGGGCGCTGGGAGCACAGCATGGAGCGACTCGTACCTTGCAGCTGGCGATGGCGCGATCTATGCCTCAAGGATGCTTGGAGAGGAGAAAGGCTTAGTCTCCCTCACCGTGGACGGCGTTGAGGCCGGCTTCTACAAGCTCCCGGAAGAAGAGCTACCATGCCAGCCCGTTGCCGCCGGTCCTCTAGTGTTTCTGCCTGCAAGAAACTACACACACGGAAAGATACATGTACTCTGGAGGGGGGAGGCCGAACTACACACCATTATCCTGGCTGGCGAAGAGGTGTTCTGCCCCACGGTCTCCGTAGCCCGCGGCGAGGTTTTCGCAGTATTCTCCAAGGACAGGAGGCTCCAGGTGCTCACCCACCTGGGTGACCGGGAGGCCCCCATAATAATCAGCGTCTCCCAGCCTGGCACAGTGCCTGCAGGCATGGAGCTTACAGTGAATTCTACAGTCCGCGACGCTGAGAGCGCCATCTACAAGGTCGTACTAGCTTATAGGGTTAACGGAGGCCCTTGGAGACTTGTTGAAATGTCCCTGGCTAGAAGGTACCCCGCCGAGCCGGTGGGGGGATACGGCTTCGCCGAGGAGCCCTATACTGGAAAAATATCTAGCCAGCAGCCGGGAGCCACCATAGACTATATGGTGATAGCCATAGATAATGTGGGCAACATAGCCTACTCGGAAACCTACCATGCAGCGGTGGAGCAAGGGAGGGAAACACCAACCACAACAACCCCAGAAATAACTGAAACAACTACCCCAACAATCCCGGAAACCTATACTCACCCTACAGCGACCGAACGAGAAGGGCCGCCAACCCTGCTGCTGGCTGGGCTGGTAGCCGTCATAGTTTTAGTCGCAGCCCTGCTGTTCAGAGGCCGTATGGGCGCGGCAAGGTGAAGAGCGGAGCACAACACATACGCTGATCAGTCTTAGCCTAGGCCCTCCAGAAGCTCTTCCAGCTCGGCCAGCCCCTCCACCACACCAGCCTCCCCTACCAGCCGTTCCAGCAGGCCGCGGTCCAGGAACCGCCTAGTGGCAGCTAGGAGCCAGAGAGCTTTGCCCCGGTCCTCCGCGGATTTCCAGGTCTTCCAGGCGGGGAAACGCTGCTAGATACCTTGTGATCAGGCCTCCGGTGGGTCTAGGTAGACTTTGAAACCATTTATCTCCAGTTCCACAGGCTCCGCAGGCCTGTTGCCGGGTCCTCAGCTATGATGTCGACATCCATGGTCCTATGGGTTCTCCCCGTGTGGACCTTAACGGCGAAACCCCCCGGTGTCAACTATTTTTCTTGGGCCCTTCTCCTCCAGCCAGCGAGTCATGTTGGCTACAAGGAGGAGGTACTGTTTGGTCTCATCAGCCACGCCCTCGAGCCTGGATACAGGGCTTTCGATCAGCCCGGCAAGGCCGGTGGCTAGCCCTTCCACCTGAGAACCCTTCTCTCCCTCCATTTAACCATCTCAATGTAGAGCCTTAAGGACTATATGGATAAGCGAGCCAGCTTTGCAGCCTTCTCCAGCCCGCGCTTACGGGTGGCTGGACCGCGGCGTAGGAGGAGGCTGAGCCTTATGAGGCTCCGTATGGGCCTTCTCTCCAGCTCCTCCCATCGCGGCTTCCTCGGCATGGAGGCCTCCTTAGGAATAATCTTTGCCTGCAGGTATTAGGGGATCCCCGCATGTTTTCAGGATCCTGAAACGGGTTTCGCTTATAGCCCTCCGGAGCTGAGCCGCCACGGGGTGTGGGGGATGAATGCTTGGATAGTGGTGATGGGTAGCTGGGTTGCGAATCTGACGCTTGTAAGCTATCTTGCAGCGAAGACCATTAGGAGGGACAGGGTGTTGGGCTACGGGGTCGCAGTGGGCCTGTATGTTGCGTGGATACTGGTGGCGCAGGTGATGGCTGCGAAGCTCGTGGAGTTCAGTATCCTGGGGTGGAGCTTCATAATACCTGCCGCTGCGATAATGTTTCCCTTCGCATTCCAGGCAACCGACCTGATCAACGAGGCATACGGGCTAAGATACACCCGGTACGCCATACTAACGGCGTTTGCAACACAGGTGGCTGCCGTCCTGTTCTTCTGGCACGCCATAGAGCTCCCGGCGGCGCCATTCTGGGAGTTGCAGGGCCCCTTCGAGAAGATACTCGGCGTAGATGTGCCCAGAATAATAGCGGCGAGCTGGATAAGCTTCCTCGTCAACGAGAACGTTGACGCCCAGATCTTCCACTGGTTGCGTCAGCGGTTTGCAGGGGCATGGTGGCTGCGTAGCACTGTGAGTGACACTGTGGGCCTGGTTCTGGACAGTGCGGTCTTCATTACTCTGGCCTTCTACGGCACGGTGCCCGGCAACGTGTTGCTAACCATGATAGCCAGCCAGGCAGCCGTCAAGTGGCTCTTCGGCATGATAGACACCCCGTGGTTCTACGCATATCGCCGCTGGCTCTACAGTTCCAGCTACGAAGGATTCAGGGGCTGGCAGGCTGGTGTCTAAGTAGCTCCTCCACGCTGGTTACCTCCACCCCATCTCCTGCCTTGTCCCGCAGCCTTCTATCCTCGGTTACCAGTGTAAAGCCGTTTCTTCGGGCGATGACCACGTATGACGCGTCGTAAGCTGTTAGCCCCAACTCTACCGCTTCTGCCAGAACCTCTGCTTCGTAGGGATGTATAGTATGTATCCCCATGTTTTCAAGGATCTCGGAGAGAATCTCTGCAAGGATTCTGGCCTCCTGGGGCGTGAGGCTCCTCGTGAGCAGGGTTTCCTTCCAAAGGGCGTTCAAGGCCTCGTATATGGCTAGATGCTGTGTGTGGTTTCTGTAGAGTATCTCGGGGCGTCGGAGCTTTAAGGCCTGTATAATAGATGAGGAGTCGAAAAGTAGGTTTCCCAAAACACGCTCACCTACCCTCCCTGTCCTCCCTGATGCTCTCCACTATCCTGTCTATGTCTATCCTGTCAAGCACGTCTCCAAGCTCCTCGAGCCTTTCTTTGAGCAGCATAAGCTTATGCCGGGCCACCTCCTCTTCGAGAGCCCTGCGTATAACCTCGGAAACGTTTATGCCCAGTTTTCTAGCCTCCTCTCTGAGCTCCCTCCTAACCTTGGCCGAGACAGTGACGTACCTAGTCATGGTATTACCAGTTGGTAGTAATGGTTGGTAGTATATAATAATTTGGTTAGACCGGACTCACCACTCGTCCAGCGGCAAGGCCCAGTGTTTCACGAATAATCTTGGCGGCGGCAAGGGCGGTGATCCCGGAGGGGTCGTGGTTGGGAGTAAGCTCCACCACGTCGAACCCAGCTATCATCACGTCTAGGGACTTTATGATGTCTACAAGCTCTCGGGTGCTGAGGCCTCCGGGCTCCGGGTTCCCGACGCCGGGGGCGTGGGCGGGGTCAAGCACGTCGAGGTCAAAGGACAGGTACACGGTGCTGCCGGGCGCACTTACGTCCGGGTTCCGCCTAGCCTCGGAGACGTCGATGACCCTTATGCCGTGCTCCTCGGCGAACGCTACCTGCTCGGGCGTCGGCGCCCTCACCCCCACCAGGACAACATCTTCGCCCCTCACGAGGCCCTCCTCCACCAAGCGTCTCAGGGTGCAGGCGTGGCTGTAGGGGTCCCCCTCGTAGCTAGGGTAGAGGTCGGGGTGAGCGTCGAAGTATATGAGGCCCATCCTCCCG
>JALURJ010000185.1:0-2937 GCA_027016915.1 Desulfurococcales archaeon
ATATACTGCAGGGTTATTTATTCTTTAACGCCGCTCTAGGTTCTGGTGTAAAAAACGTTTTTTATCAATAATTGTAGATATACTGAAATAATGGCATTTTAAATAATAAATTATTAATAAAAATTTATATAGCTCCCCACCCACTTCTAAATAGCGAATATATCTAGAATAGCGTTATTAGTCCGAGCGGGGCTGAGCAACATGTTGCTGCGAAGGCGGATTGACAGGAAACTGCATCGCACGGCTTCAAACTTAATGTATCCTGGTAGGCCGGGTGCTTTCAGGCTTAGGAGGCTCGAGCTCGACATGGACGAGATCCCGCCTGGGGCAGTGCTAGTTGATTTGAGAAGGTTTGTTGACTACGAGAAGTGGCATCTGCCGGGAGCTGTGCTTATGGATCCCTTCGCCATCTCGCCGGATAAGTTGAGGAGGGACAGGATCTACGTGTTCTACTCGTATAGGGGCGAGCTTAGCAGGAGGATTGCCGAGAAGCTGAGGAAGCTGGGGTTCCAGGCATACTCCCTCAGGGGAGGGATAGAGAACCTTTTGAAGCTGCGGAGGATGAGGCCTGTCGCCTTTTAGAGTTCTAGAGTTCTTCCGGCTTCTCCCATAGCTCTATCATCCGCTTACGCTTAACCCTGGCCATAACCCTGTCTAGGTACCTGTACACTGTTGCATGCCTCCTTCCCTGGATCAGCATTTCGATGGCTTCCCTGGCAGCGGTTGCCTGCTCGTAGTCGCCTATTATGGCAACATAGTCGCCATACACGGATATGTGGGTGCCTGTCATCTCCTCCAGGGTTCTCCGGGCCTTCCCGCCCTCGCCTATTATCCTGCCCTTAATCCTTGCCAGGTGGTTGGGCGAGTCCCCCACGTACTGTTTCAGGTCTATAACTACAAGCATCTGGTCCTCGTCCAGAACCCTGAACGCCTTGTCAGGACTAAAACCGTGGGCGATGGCTTTGATGAAGTCCTGGGCCTTCATCAGGTTTATGGGCGGTACGTCGGGCGACTCCGGCTCTATGATCACCATGCCCGACTTGCTGTCTATGGTGATCTTGGTCCTAGTCCTCCTCATAAGCTCCTCCTTAACCCTGCCGCCTTCGCCTATCAGGACGCCGAGCCGCTCGGGCGGTACCTTGGCGTAGAGTCTCAGGTGTCCCGGGGCTCCCTGCTGCATGCTGTAATCCACCCGTAGAGTTCTTGGACGCTTGGCACACTTATACCTACCTCCTCGTCGAAAAACCTGACCAGGTTCTTGAGATCCCTGGCCAGGAACTCCTCTGCCAGCGCGTGGGCCAGGTCTACGGCCTGTGACACGTCGATCAGTATAACCTCGTTCCCGTAGATCATGACGTTGTACTCGCTTAGATCCGCGTGGACAAGCCTCGCCTCGCAGTACGCCTTCCAAACATATTCGACGAGGATCTTGAAGATCCTTTCGAGCTCCTCCTCCCCGAGCTCTGAGGCAACCTCCTTGAGCAGAGGGGCTCTCCGCCCCTCCTCCCCTATGAACTCCATGACTATTATGTTCCTATGTACCGTTATGGGTCTGGGGACGCGGACCCCGGCCCGGTAGAGCCTGACGAGGTTCCTGTACTCCTTCCTGGCCCAGGCCTCCATTAGCTTCCTCGTGTCTCGGAAGAGGAGGCCCTCAAACCTGGGGTCACCCTCTATATATTTCCTTATGCCTTTCTTGAACTCGGCCGTGGCGGTTAGGTAGATCTTGACGGCGATGTCCTCCCCCCGCCTGTTTTTACCCCAGTAGACCCTAGCCTCCTTACCGGCGCTCACCACCCCGTAGAGACGTGATATGTATCCTCTCCTCATCAGGTCGTAGAGGGCCATCACGGTTCTCGTGTCGAAGACCTCCTCCACCGTTTCGTAGAGGTCTTTGTCTTTGCGTCTGGGCTCCTCTCTCCGGGGGTAAAGCCTGTCAACCTCTTCGTCCACGCCCTCGGAGGGTGAAGCCCTCAACAAGCGGGCCTCCCAGTGGTAGGAGGGATGATCACCATAAGGCGTTTCGAGGAGAAACGAGTGCAGATCGTGGGGCGGAAGGCTCAGATAGCACCACCCTCGAGGAACTCGGGGGAAATAACCCCTTTGTCAACCAGCTGGCGCACCTCGTCAGGGAAATATCTGTGGACCACGTCTGCCTTCCTGTCGTCGAACTCCCAAGGCACTATCAGTATCACGTCGCCCTCCCTTATCCAGACCCTCCTCTTGAACCTGCCGGGGATTCTGCACATCCTCGACTTGCCGTCGGCGCACCTGGCTATGAGGTGCTCGGCTCCAAGCAGTCTCTCGACCACGCATACGATCTCACCCTCGGCGGGAAGTACTAGCTCCTTAGGCCTCTCCTGCCGCCTCTTCTTCTTCCTCGCCAAGCGCTTCACCTGCCGGGTTCATACTTGCCTCGTTCAAGGACATAAAGTTTGTTGCCGCTCCTATACACTTTCACTAAAACGCCGGGCTCTAGGTCGGTATGGGGCACGACCCATGACCGGGGGACCTCAACGGTCTCATAGGTGTCCATCCTCATCAAGTGTATGGTTGTGCCGGTGACGGCGGTTACCATGTATTCCTCAAGCCGTGCGGGGTCTATTTTTTCGAAGACACTCTCCCTCCAAAGGTCCTCGCCCTTAAGGGTTACCAGCCTCCCCCCGCTGTCCCTGAGATACACCCTGCTTCCAGTTATCCTCTCGACGGTTACCAAGTCGCCCCGGTAGATCAGCCTTTCCCCCTCCGTGATCCCAGGCAGCCTGACCGAATAGGTGGTCCTCACCTTGGCCTTGCCGTCCCGCCTCCTACCAATAACCTTGTGGGTCTCGATGACCTTGGCGGCAAAACGGTCTCTAAGCTTGGCGGCTATGACCCTTGCAGCACCCTGGTCGGTAACCTTGATATCCACACCCTCCCTCAGCTCCTCCACCCCAC
>JALURJ010000185.1:2947-3814 GCA_027016915.1 Desulfurococcales archaeon
CCTGGGCAGTGTTGAGAGGAAGCGTTCGACCTCGAGCCACTGCCTGTGGCTAAGCCTACCACACTCGCTTCTAACCTGAATTATGGCCTCGTAGACCTTCCCCGCACGCCTTACGCACTGGGGGCATAGCCCGTAGCTTACCTTCAAGGGTATGCTGGCCTCCCTCTCAGCCTTGTCGCCGTTTCTGAAAGTTATGGAGAACCTGGCGACGACGCTCCCACTATGGCTGCTCTCCATATGTATGCCGAGCTCGTCGAGGGTGAGACTAGAAACTTCGGGCGTCGGGGAAACGCTGGGTAGAAGCGCGGCCTCCACTGCAGCCTGTATGCTTCCCCCGAGCCCGCCGGGGCTGGGGAGCCATCGGCCTCCAGCCTTGTAAGCCCCGCACTGCCCACAGACGGTCACTGTGAGGCTTTGGGGGAGTCTGGCGAAGCCATAGGTCTCTATGTAGCAGCTGGTGCAGAGGCCCTTAAGAAGGCTGGTCTGGGAGCTCACCTTCCTCCCGCACTTGGCGCAGAACCTGCCGCTCACCATTTTATAACCACCACCTGGGCGTGAGGGATGTTGGATACCCTCATTACAGAGTCTTTGTGAACGTGTCCCTTCTCTATGGCTAGCCTTACAACCCTCTCCCCCACCAGGTTCATTATCGTCGCCTGCTCCATGTATGCGGCCAGCTCATCCATGTCGACAAGCATGGAACCGTAGAACTCCCTGGAGACGTCGAGAACCACTCGGCCCTCCCGGAACTTCTTGCCTAGAAGCTCCTCGTCACATGCTGCGAGGAGAACCTCACCCCCGGTTCTGTAGATGCTCATATAGGCCCGCGCCATGGCGTTCTCCCAGAGGCTCTAGAAGGGCTTAACG
>JALURJ010000186.1 GCA_027016915.1 Desulfurococcales archaeon
GTATAGTCCGGGAGACCCTCTCGAGGAGTGGCTTTACACAACCTTCATGCTGAGAACTGTGGAGATGGTGAAGCCTAACACGGAGGAGCCGCGGTACACCATGCTAAGCGCAGAGGAGCTGGCCAGGAGTCCCGACGACCTGCAAAAAGCATATTCTATCCTCGTCCTTGCACATTACAGAAACGAGCCTGACGACCTGATGGTCATGTTGGATGCGCCCCATCACGGTCTTCGAGCCCTCCGCACACGGGGCGGCGATATGTCAGCAGTGCTTGAGTACAGCGTCGAGGATTCCCACCAGCCCAGAGAGGCCCGCCTTGTGCTCGACAGGCTAACACTCTACTGCATCAAGGGCGGGCTCCGAGGCTTGAGGATTGTTAGGATAGCTGTGCATCCCGAGGTTCAGAGGATGGGCCTGGGCTCCAAGCTTCTCAGCGGGCTGGAGGAGGAGGCGCGCCTGCAAGGCTACGACTATGTTGGTAGCATATTTTCGAGGCATGAAGTCCTAGGCTTTTGGCTCAGCAACGGCTACCTGGTAACCTACGTCTCGCCGCGGTACAGCAGGTCAACAGGCGAGAAGAACATAGTTGTGGTGAAGCCTCTTACCCGGCGCGGCGCGGAGTGCGTGGTACAGGCGGTAAAGGCCCTGAAGCTGCGCCTCCTCCTATCTGGGCACAGCATTTACCGGGACCTGGCGGCCGAGAAGATCGCCCAGATACTGCTCCACACACCCCACACCGTCGAGTACAGGGTGCCTCTGACCCAGGAGCAGCGCCACAGGTTGGAGCTGTATCTTGCCGGCAGGCTGGAGTACGAGTCGGCCCACGATGCTGTGTATCCCACGGTTGTGTCCTGTCTAGCCAGCCTTCCAGGGCCTAGGCTTTCAGAGGTGCTGGGGGAGGAAGGGTTAACGGCTCTTGTGGCTAGGGTGGTGCAGGGTAAGCCTGTCGACGAGGTGGCCTCAATCCTGCGGAAGGGGTTGGAGGAGGCGAGGAGGCTTGTCGACGAGGCCGTGCAGGCCCTGCTTGGGGGCTGCGGAGGCAGGGACTTTTAATATAGTGGGCTGCAGGATTCCGGTGTGAGGCGCGTCCCATGGTCTCGCTCGCAGAGCTTCTGAGAAGCGTGAACCTGGGCGGCGAGAGGTTTGTGGTTAGCAGTATTCGTAGGAGGAGGCGGGACCCCTTCAAGGTTCTCGTGGGGATAGTTCTGTCCCAGAACACCAGTGATGCCAACGCCATTGAGGCGTATAGGAGGTTGGAGGAGAGGGTGGGCGTAGAGCCCAGGAGACTGGCAGAGGCTCCTCTCGAAAGCATAGAGGATGCCGTCAGGCCTGCAGGGCTCTATAGGCGGAGGGCGTGGGTGCTCAAGAACCTTGCGGCTACAGTGTTGGAGAGGTACGGGGGCGACCTCTGGAGGCTTCTCCGGAGGCCGTGGAGGGAGGCTAGGCGAGAGCTGCTCAGCATCCCGGGTATAGGGGTGAAGACGGCCGACGTCCTGCTGGCCAACTTTGTGCCGGAGGCTGAGGTGTTGGCGGTGGATACCCATATCAGCAGAGTGGCTAAGAGGCTGGGCGTGGTAGGGCCCAGGGCAGGGTACGAGGAGACGAGTTCGAGGCTGATAGAGCTGCTCCGCGGCAAGATAGACCTCCTGGAGGCACACCTGAAGCTTATAGCCGTGGGGAGGCGGTATTGTAGGCCCCGCAGGCCCAGATGCGGGGAGTGCCCCCTAAGGGAGGTGTGTAAATATGCTGCGGCTCGTACTGTTGGCGACGACGCCCCACGGTAAGGAGGAGAGGGGCGCGGAGGAGATTGGAAACACTCTGTTCAGGCTGGATTCCCAGGTAGATGTGAGGCTTACTCGGTTCCCCGGTGTCCTACTAGTATACTCGGAAAGACTTACTCCGGACCAGGCCTTCAGGGCTCTTTCGTCCAGGTATCTCTCATGGGTGGCCAGAGTTGTTCCCACCCACACAGTACTTGAGGGGCCGGATCCCGAAATGTTGGCAACAACGGTTGCTAGGCTTGTGGAGAGGCGGGGCGGCACCCTCTACAGGCTGGACTGCAGCTTTCGTGGTTTCAAGCTTAGCTGCACCGAGCTTAAGAGGAGGGTTGCCGAGATCCTTGGAGCAGGATACAGGTTTGAGCCTCGGAACCCTCAAATATGTGTGCGGGTGGAGTCTGTGGATCGCCTAGTCGTTGTGGGGGTTCTCTCCTGCTCTAAAGGGTGAGCCTCCCCTTCCTGGGGTCTACGATCCTGAGGCCGGGGATCTTCTGGTAGGCCTTATCTACGGAGATGATTACCTTGTCGTGGGCTAACGCTGAGGCGGCGTGGAGCGAGTCGAAGTATGATAGCCTATACCTGGACCTCAGCCTAGACGCTTCCAGGAGGATTTCGGGTGTAAGGGGCACTTCGCCAAGATTCCTCATTGACCTGAAAGACTCCAGGTCTAGGCGGATTTCTTCCTCGTCATAGCCTCTAGACCTGAGAGCCAGCTCGTACTCCATATAGGCGGAGCAGGGGATAGCGGCGTTTTCCAGCTCTCCTCTAACCACCTTGTCGAAGACCTCTGAGGCCAGTTTGTGCAAAGTGTCGGCCGAGTTGACGAAGGCTATCATCATGTCAAGCTCCAGTATCGGCACCAGCCTCACCCACGATTTCCTTGTCTGCCTTCTCCTCGACCTTCTCGTAGGTTAACTCCGCATCCCTGTATCTCCCCTTTAGGTGTTTGTAGGGATCCTTGAGAACCCTGATCGTCGCCGACCTTTCATCCAGGTTAACCTCCCATACCAGCAGGTCTCCCTCTTCTATTTTTAGGGCTTTTCTAACCTTGGAGGGTATGCTGACAAGACCTTTCCTCGAGACTCTGGAGACCGGCATGGTTCTTCAAGACACCGTGGATATTCTTAGCATAATAAGTTTTGCTAAGTATTTTCAAAAATTCTAAGAAATTGGCCCGGATTCTGAGAAACCTTTCCGCAGCGAATAGCGGTCCAGATGTTGCTCTTATTGAACCATAGTGGTTAATAATGAAGGAGGACCTGTTAATAGTTGATCAGGGGTTCGGTGAAAGTATGAGTAGGCCTAGGGACATCATCGAGGGCGTGCTCGGAGCTCCCAGCGTGTTTAAGAACAAGGAGAGGCTGTACCCAGAGTATATTCCCAGCCAGCTCCCCCATAGGGAGGAGCAGCTTAGACAGCTTACCCTCATCTTTAGGAGCCTGGTCTCGGACCCGGGCTCAGCTTCTTACAGGGCGTTGCTTATAGGCGGTGTGGGTACGGGCAAGACGGTCACGGCCAGGGTTTTCGGGAGGGATTTTAAGCAGCTGGCGAGGAAGAGGGGCGTGGTGCTGGAGTATGTTCATGTGAACTGCCATAGGGACAGGACACTTTACTCGGTTGTGCTGGAGGCGGCTAGGCAGCTCAAGATCCCGCTCCCCACCAGGGGCTTGTCGGTGCAGGAGATCCTAGAGTCTATACTGGAGTACTTGGAGGACAGCAACATGTACGCCATCCTGGCTTTGGACGAGTTCGACTACTTCGTCAACGTTGCTGGGTCGGACTCGGTCTACTTCCTGATAAGGCTGTACGACCAGTACCCGTACAGGGTTAAGAGGCTCAACTACATCTTCATAGCTAGGGATATTTCGAGCCTCGGGCTGCTCGACTCGGCAGCCCAGAGCTACCTTGTTAGGAACGTTGTGGAGTTTAAGCCCTACTCGGCGAGGGAGCTTTACGACATACTGGTGAACAGGGTTGAGGAGGCCTTCTACCCAGGCACGGTGGACGAGGAGGTTGTATGGTACATC
>JALURJ010000187.1 GCA_027016915.1 Desulfurococcales archaeon
GCGGAGGAGCTCCTGAAGATCAGGGGTCTCGCCTTCCGCGCCGGGGGCTCCACGGTGTTCACGGGGCATCCCGGTTTTCTGGAGCGCAGGGAGCTTAACTCCTATAGGTCGTCAGCGGATTCGGTGAAGGGCTACCCCAACTACTGGGCCGCTAGGGTCTACGTCGAGGTTGTGAGGGGTTGCAGTAACTTCTACAGACCCACGATAACCCTGGCGGATGGGCGGAGATGCGTCGACTGCGGCCTGTGTAGGGAGGGGCCCTTGGCTGCTAGGCTTTCGTGCCCGGTGAACATACCGGCTGGCTGCGGGTACTGCAGCGTACCAGTCCTCTACGGCCCGGCCAGGAGCAGGGACAGGGACCTTATAGTGGATGAGGTTAGGAGGCTTGTACGGCTGGGTGTCTCGAGGGTTGTGCTGAGCGCTCCCGACATCCTCGACTACGGCAGGGATCTTCTAGTGGAGCCGGAGCCCCTCACGGACCCGAGGAGCCCTCCGGCAAACCTCGAAGCCCTCGAGGAACTGTTCGAGGCCCTGCGCAGCCGTGTGCCGGAGGTAGAGTCTGGAGAGGTTGTGGTGACGCTGGAGAACATCAAGGCAAACCTTGTCACCGAGGATGTTGCCAGGCTTCTGGGACGCTACTTCGCGGGGACCCCTGTCCACATAGGTGTGGAGGTGGGGGATCCTGGGATGGTGAAGGCTCTGGGCAGACCTGTGGAGCTCGAGGAGGCTGAGCGTGCAGTGCAGCTTCTAAGGAGGCACGGCTTGCGGCCCTACGTTTACTTTATCCACGGGCTGCCCGGCCAGACCCCGGAGTCCGCTGAGAGGACGGCCCGCTACATTGCGAGGCTGGGGGACCTGGGGGTTGAGAAGGTGACAATATATAGGTTCAAGCCTCTTCCCGGCTCCGCCTTCGAGGGTATGCCTCCCGGAAGGCCTGCAGCCCTCGACGAGGGAAGCAGGATGATAGTTGAGGCGGCTAGGAGGGTTAACATCGAGGCTAAGAGGCGTATGGTTGGCTTGAGACTTAGAGCGTTGGTGGCTGGGAGGTATAAGGGGAGGGCACTGGCCTACCCGGTGCTTCATGGCCCAGTAGTTCTACTGGAGGAAGCTGCCCCGGAGAGGCTTAAGGGGATGCTGGTCGAGGTGGAGGTGTCGGGGGTGGTTGACGATAGAATGGTGAGGGGGAGGGTGGTGAGGGTTCTCGGCCGGGCTAGGAGCGGCCCAGCGTCTCGAGGAAGCGTCTAAGCTCTTCCCGGTCTCTGAGAAGGACGCTCTTCTCCTCCTCGAGGACCTGGGCCCCGTTGGAGCCCAGCTGCAGTGCTCTCGAAACAACCTCTATCTCGTCCTGGAGGCCCACCAGGATCATGTACTCCATCAGGGTCTCAGCATCCTCCTGCAGCGCTCCCTGAAGTCCTGAGAGGCTGGCTGCATGGCTGTTTATCCTGGAGCGCAGGGTTCTTAGACGGTTGAGGGTTCTTAACAGCCTCTCCTGGGCCTCGGCGTCGCCGGGGTTTCGGCTAACCTTGTCTAGGAGGCGCATCGCCCTCCTGATGAGAACTGCGTGTTTCTTCACGCTTTCCTCAAAAACCCTGTAGGAGTCTAGGGGGTTGCGGCCCATGCCCTATCACTCTTGCTCCTCTGCTTCGCCCCGAGCCGGGGGTTTCTCTCTAGCCTTCCTCACTGTTGCTATGCTGTTGTCGGCTACACCCTTCTCTCTCAGCAGCTCCCCGTTGCAGTAAACCTCGTTGGGCGGCACATCCTCGTCGAGCACAGCCTCAAACACGAACTTGTGCCTTCCCGCCACAACAACCTCGAGAGCATCAGCTATGCCGAGCGCCTTGGCTGTCTCGGGGTTTATTCTGGCCTTGCCTGGGTCTATGTCCTCGTCGTACCTTATCCTCATCCTACGCTCAACCAGCTTGACCTCCTTCTTGCGCAGCGCGTCTGCTGGCGGTATCAGGGCTACTAGGGCCTTTATGTCGCGCTTGCCCCCCGGCTTCTCCTCGCCGGGTGCCTGGGACTGCTCGGGGGCCTCCATGCCTAATCCCTCACGATATCTTAGGCTTAGGGGGAACTAATAAATGCCAGCTATGCGGCGCTACCCCTCGACGGGCTCGCCCAGCTCCTCTATGCTGGCATTCTCCCAGACGAACCTTTTAACGGCCTCCACAACCCTTGATGAGGGTAGCCTGACCTGCCTCCACGTGTCCCTGTCCCTCAGGGTTACCGTTCCGTCCTCTAGCGTTCGGTGGTCCACCGTTATGGAGACAGGCACGCCTATCTCGTCCGCCCTGGCGTAGCGTCTCCCAATGGCTCCTGATTCGTCGTAGAACACGTAGAGGCCTGCGTCAACAAGCTTGTCTCTTATCCTCCTGGCCTCCCCCACTATCCCTGCCACGTTGGATACTAGGGGGAACACTGCAGCCTGGAGTGGGGCTAGGTCGCGCGGCAGGGATAGGACTGTTCTCCCCTCCTTCCTCCTGTAGGCATACTCGAGGGTCACGTAGACCAGTCTCTCGGCGCCGAAGGAGGGCTCCACAACGTGGGGTATGAACCTTTTCCCGGCAACCTTTTCCTCCACCTCCTCCACGTAGACGTGCTCCTTGCTAAGCTTCTCACCAGCCACCACGACGTAGCCGTCCTTCTTGAGGGCCTCTTCCACTCTCGCCGGGTCCATGCTTGCGAGTTCCCTCAGGATCTGGGGGGACTTGGACCTGAACCTCCTGCCTATGGCCTGCTTGTTGGCCACTATCCTCTTCCTCCTAACGATTCTGGGCTCGGGGTAGGGCTTGAACACCGTGAGGTCCTGCCCGCTGAACTTCATGTGTCTCGACAGGTCATAGTCGCCCCTGTAGGCATGGCCCGAAACCTCTACCCAGCCCCACCGCTCCACTTTTACAAGCTGGTCGAAGGTCTGGCTGGCGTAGTGAGCCCTCTCCTCAGGCAACTTCTCCTCGAAGAACTGGTTCTCATAGGGCACTCCGAGCTCCTCGACGAACCTCCTAGCCACCACCATCCAGTAGCCGAGAAGGGGGTGTATCACTACCCCCTGGTCCAGGGCCTCTTGCAGCGTGTATTCGCGGGGCTCCTCCCTCCCCTGGGCCCGGTCCTCCGCGCTCAGGATTCTGAGCTTCTCCCCTTCGAATCCACGGATCATGCCCCTGTAGTCCTCCTCGGGGTCGAAAAAGAATTCCACCTCCATTATGGTGAACTCTCGGAGCCTTATCATGCCCTGCCTCGGCGAGATCTCGTTTCTCGCCACCCTACCGATCTGCCCTATGCCTAGGGGGAGCCTGCCCCTCATGGACTCGAAAACCCGTTTGAACGAGACGAACATCCCCTGAGCGGCCTCAGGCCTAAGGTAGCCGACGTTCCCCTTGTAGGGGCCTATCTGGGTCCGGAACAGCAGGTTGAAAACCCTTACAACCCCTAGCTCGCCGCCGCATGCAGGGCAACGCACGTTCTTCTCCCTGATTATCCGGGTCAGCTGCTCGGGTGTGAGGCCCTCAGTTTTCACGCCCACGGCGTCCTCCACCACGTGGTCCGCTCTGAACATCCTGTGGCAGCTGCGGCACTCCACTATGGGGTCGGTGAAGCTCTCCACGTGGCCGCTGGCCTCCAGGACCCTGGAGGGCATTATGACGGGGGTCTCTATCTCCACCACCATGTGCTGGTGTTTCTGGATGAACCACCTCCTCCACTTCTCCATGATCCTCTGTTTAAGGAGAGCACCGAGGGGTCCTAGGTCGTAGAGGCCGCCCACGCCTCCGTATATTTCATATGAGGGCCAGAAGAAACCCCTACGCTTCGCGAGTTCCACTATCTCCCTGTACAGGCTCATCTAACCTTCCTCCCCCTGAAACTCGGTAGACCCATCTTTAAAATGCTATCCTACGTCACTTTAACGGGACAGATGGATGGAGGAGCTATACCTCAACAAGGCGCCGATGGTTTTCGGCGGCGAGCCTGGCGGGGGAGAGGACCTGGGCTTCAGGGTCATAGGGGTGCCCTTCGACTCCACTTCCAGCTACATCCCGGGCGCCCGGTTCGGCCCCTCGGCCATTAGGGAGGCCTCGGCCAGCCTCGAGTTCTACTCTTTTAGGAGCGAGGTGGACCTGGACAGGTACAGTGTTGAGGATCTGGGGGACGTCGCCGTGGTTCACGGGAATGCGGAGGAGACGGTGAAGAGGGTTAGAACAGTGGTGGAGGGGGTTGCGGTTAAGGGTCTTAGACCCGTTGTTCTCGGCGGGGAGCATACGGTCAGTATAGGCTCCCTCCAGGCCTTGGGCCAGGCCCACCCGGACATGGTGGTAGTAGTCCTAGATGCCCACCTGGACCTTAGGGAAGAGTACCTAGGGTACCGGTACAGCCATGCCTCCACGATGAGGAGGATCGGGGAGAGGCTGGGGTTCACACGCCTCTACTACCTCGGGGTCCGAGCTGCCTCGGGGGAAGAGGTTGCTTATGCTAGGCAGAAGGGGGTCTCCTTCATAACGCCAGCCCAGCTGAGGAGACTGGGACCCCGCGAGGTCCTCCGCAGGCTTCAGAGGTTCGTCGAGGGGAGGCCGTTCTACATCTCGGTCGACATGGACGTCTTCGACCCGGCCTACGCCCCGGGCGTCGGCACGCCGGAGCCCGACGGGCTGGAGCCCTGGCTGGTGCTGGACCTTGTGTCCACTCTTGCAGGCCTTGAGGGCTTCGTGGGCATGGATGTTGTAGAGACGAACCCTCTGGCCGATGCTGGACGGACAACAGCGACCCTGGCGGCTCGGCTGGTGGTGGAGGCCTTAGCGGGCTATGCCAAGAACCTTGCGGGGCGGTAGCTGTGAGGCGCCGTGTCCTGGCTGTTATAGTCGCAGTGGTGGTGGCCGCTTCCACGGCGGGCTACGTCCTCCTGCTATACCACGAATATGGGAAGGTGGAGATAGGTAGCATAGTTATAATGGGCATAGAGTTCGGGAGTCCCAGCCCTAAGTCGGGCAGCCTAGGCGCTGTGCGTATAAGCTTGTCTATAGAAGTCCTGAACCCGGGCAGAATAGACGTGAGGGTGGATAGGCTGAACTGCACCCTCTACGTTGAGGGGATCATGGTTGGCTCCAAGACACTTGAAGACTTGTCCGTCCCTGCTGGCGGAAGGGTGCTGGTCAACGTCTCTGTTGACGTGCCGCTGGAAACAGCGTTAACATTGTTGTCGAAGATCGTCATGAAGCCTGGGCAACCGATAAGCATAGCCGTTAAGGGCACCGCTTATACGAAGCCCAGCATATTTGGCCTAAGGCTACCCGAGATAGCGGTGGGTTTCGAGAAAAGCGTAGAGTACAGTTTCGCTGGGCAGCCCGCACGGTAGCATGTGGGGACGCTTCAGTTTTAACCCCGTAAGCCACATTATGGGCTGAGGCTGTATGGGCGGAGCGGTCTCGGGCTACCTGAGGCTCCTCAGGCCGGTCAACTGCGTCATGACGGGGTTCGCCGTACTTGTGGGTGCCGCTATAGCTGGTAGAAGTCTTTCCGCGCTTGGGGTGGGCGAGGCGCTGGAAGGCTTTGCCGCCGGGTTCTTCATAGCTGGGGCGGCCATGGTGTTCAACGACTACGCGGATAGGGAGATAGACATGATAAACGCTCCGGGCAGACCCATACCCAGCGGCGCCGTAAACCCGGCTTCGGCCCTCGCCTACGGCGCGTTCCTGGTGGCAGGGGGGCTGGCGGCCGCAGCTTACACCGGGCTGGGGACGCTGGCAGCAGCAGCTGCGGCCGCAGCGCTCGCCGTTCTCTACGACTTCTGGGGTAAGAGGACGGGGTTGCCCGGAAACCTTATGGTGAGCTTCAACGTCGCGTTGCCAATACTCTACGGCGCCCTCCTTGTGGGACGCGCGGATCTTACGATAATGGTTTACTGGGCGATGATATTCCTTGCCAACACCTCTAGGGAGGTGGTTAAAGGGATAGCGGACGTAGAGGGGGATAGCGTCAGGGGTGTGAGGACCCTAGCTGTGGTGCTGGGTGAGAGGCGTGCAGCGTTGGTGGCTGTCGCCACGCTCCTTGTAGCCATAGCTCTAAGCCCTGTGCCCGTTTTTTGGGGAGACGCCTCGCAGCTCTACATCCCTCTGGTAGCCGCGGCTGATGCCGGGTTCCTCTACTCCTCCGCCAGGCTGCTGGCCAGGCCTGAGAAGCGTGTGGCGCTGAGGGTTAAGAACGAGATGCTTGTATGGATGTTGCTGGGCCTCATAGCTTTTCTGGCCGGCTCTTTATGGTAAACAAAACATTTAATACTTAACAATAGTTTCAAACCATGGTGCTTCGGAGTTGAAGTTTGCGCGCTGCGAGCCGGGCCGGGTGGTGGAGAAGAAGGGTAAGAGCATCGCCATAATAGGTGCAGGCCCCGCAGGCCTGGGGGCTGCGGGCGAGCTTGTATGTATGGGCTACGAAGTCGAGGTCTACGACCAGATGCCTGAGCCTGGGGGCCTACTGATCTTCGGGATACCGGAGTTCAGGGTTCCCAAGGATAGAGTTAGGGCCGGGATCAAGGAATTGGAGGAGCTTGGCGTGGTTTTCCACACCAACACCAGGGTGGACTGCGCTAAGCTAGCCGAGATAGTGGAGGGCCATGACGCCACACTCATAGCCACGGGCACGTGGAAGCCTAGAAGGCTCAACATACCCGGCAGCAACCTGCCCCAAGTCATAGATGCCCTGGGATACATTATAGACTACCACCTAGCCAAGTTCGGCTATAAGAGCTGGGACGAGATCCCTAGGCTCAGCGGCAGGGTTGCAGTTATAGGCGGGGGCCTCACGGCGGTGGACGCCTGCTACATTGCCAGGGACATGGGTGCTGACGAGATACATCTCCTCTACAGGAGGACCAGGAAACAGGCACCTGCAGGGGAGAGGGAGCTACAGCACATAGAGTCCGCCCTCGGGGTGAAGATCCACGAGCTCGTGACCCCGGTGGAGTATAAGGGTAAGGACAGGCTGGAGGCTGTGAGGCTCATCAAGATGAGGCTCGAGGCCCCGGACGCCTCCGGCAGGCCCAGGCCTGTACCTATACCTGGCAGCGAGTTCGACATGGAGTTCGACTACGTTCTAGAGGCTATAGGCCTCATACCCACGCCGCCCTTCGACGGAGAGGAATGCATCGGCATAAAGCTGACCTCCAAGGGGACCGTAGAGACCGACGACAAGTACAGGACTAGCAGGAGGGGCGTGTTTGCCGCCGGAGACGTGAGGCACGGCCCCTGGCTCATAGGCCCCGCCCTCAAGAGCGGCAAGGAGTCTGCCAGGTTCATCGATGAGTATTTGAGGACTGGCGAGTGGCGTTAGACCCGGCTTTTCAACCAAACCCCCGGACCCCCTTGGCCAGGCAACGCAAAAATACCGTTGCCGGGGGATCACAGTTAAGGTGCTAGTCTTGGCTGGCGAGGAGCACCGTAGACATGCTGTGGAGAAGGTTGACTTCTGCCTTGTGGTCACCAGCACAAGGGTGTATAGGGGGGAGAAGCCTGACAAGCTCACCCCCCTGGTGAAGGGGCTGGTTGAGGGGAGGGGGCATAGGCTGGCGGCTTCAACCATAGTGCCCAACGACCCAGCCCAGATCCAGGAGGCTGTGGGCAAGGCCGTCGAGAGGTGCGACGTTGTTATCGTCACCGGGGGCACGGGTCCCAGCCCCCGCGACGTTAGTATTGACGTTGTTGCCAGCATGGCTCACAGGGAGCTGCCGGGTTTTGGCGAGATCTTCAGGCTCCTCACCTACCAGCGCCACGGACCTGTTGCCTGGCTCTCACGGGCATCGGCCTACCTGGTTGACTGGAGGCTCGTCGCCGTTGTTCCGGGGTCGAGTGACGCTGTTAGGTTGGCGCTGGAAGAGCTGTTGCTCCCCGAGGTCGGCCACCTGGTTGGGGAGCTGCGTAGGAGGCCTGGCTAGCTCCTTAAGATCGACTCGAACCCCTTGTAGCTGGCCTTCCTGTAGGAGATGCCCGGCTTCTTGTCGAACTCGAGGCTGTAGTAGTGTTTGGCCATCTTCTTCACTATCTCTTTCAGGCCCCTCATGACGTCGTATTGATGTATCTTCAGCTCGGCGGCCACCTCCTCCCAGGGCTTGGCCTGCAGCACCTTGGCCACCAGTATGTGCTCCGCCTCCTCGTCGAGGTTGGGCACGTTTTTCGGGTAGGAGAGCCAGTATGCCCTGGCCAGCTCGTACACGGCGTCGCATGCCGCCTCGTAGGTCATGGGGCCGTAGATGTAAACCCATAGCCTGTCCACCTGGATGGGGGTTAGCATGGGCTTGTAGTCGGGGAACACGGGGTCCTGGGCCCTGAGTATCTGGAGAGCCACCTCTGTTTCCAGGTCGTTGTAGGTGTCGTGGAGGCTGTTGATTAGTTTGAGCCTGAACTCCCTGTAGGCCATCTTCACCATCCTGACCACAGACTTGGAGATGGGCTTCAGCACTAGGACCGTGTACTCGCCGCTGACGGGGTTTCTGTCGGGCGACATGTGGAGGGGGAGGTAGCCGTTCCTAAGCCAGAATCTGAGCAGCTTCTCGCTGACGCCGAACCCGCTTCCCACCCAGTCGTAGCCCCTCTCCACAGCTTCTCTGTAGACTTCCTCCAGCATCCTGGAGCCTATGCCCATGCTCTGGACCTTCGGGTGGGTGGCTATCCTGACGATCCTCCAGCCAACCTTGGAGCCGAACTCCCTCATCCTCAGGTGTTTCAGGAACCTGTCGGGGATGATGTTGCCCGGTATCCTGCCTCCCCTGAGAAGGTCGTCTATGGTTTCCCCGTCCAGGCCGCCCTCCTCGGCCAGCTGGGCTGCGCATACGATCGCTCCTGAGGGGGTCCTAAGGGCCCTTATAGAGTGGTGGGGAGCGTCTGCCAGCATGCCGAGATCATCGGGCTGGTTCCGGTAGTGGGCCAGCACGTATATGCCGAAGAGCTGCCTGAGGGTCTCCTCACCCTCGCCACTAAACAGCCATTCCGGCTCCAACTTCAGGTATTCGAGGCGCCCCTCCTTGATCGCCTCTATGTCCTCCTCGCTAAGCTCTGCTGGCTCGGCGTCGAGCATGAGCGTGTTGAACTGCCACCTCTCTATGGGGTCGTCCTTAGCGTACCTTATGGGCTCCTCCATTTCGTACTGGTAGAGCCTAGTCTTAGGGTCCTCGCGTAGGGCCGACATGAATCTGACGGAGAAGCCCCGTCCAGCACCCTCGTAGCCGTGTATCGTTGTGGCGAAAATGATCCTCCTATGCTTCCTCCAGAGGGCGTGCAGCATGGGGATGGGTATGCCGGCCGCCTCGTCTACAGCCACTATGTCGGCGGAAAGCTTGGAGACGACGTAGGGCTCCCAGTACTCTATGCTGAACCTGTCGCCCTGGAGCTCGATGATTTTGCCGCCCCTCTTGATGGGCTTAACCTTTAAGTTCAGGGTCTCAGCCGCCTTCACGGCGAGCTCCATGAGGCTCTGCACGCTGCTTGGGGAAGGCGCCGTGACCAGGACCCTGACCTTGTGCTTGACGCGTCGGAGCTCGGAGATCAGGCCTATGAGCCCTATGCCGACGGCGCAGGACTTGCCCCTACCCCTGTCGGCTGTTAGGACCACGGCAAACCTCTTCCTCTTGGGCTTCTCCACAAGGTTTTCCAGTAGCTTAATCGCGTTGACCTGATCCTGGGTTAGGGCTAGCTTGTACAGCTCTTGGGGGAACAGGCTCTTCTTCGGCGGTTCCACCCTCCTCTTGGCCGCCTCCCCCGCCTCGTAGTCCTGGGCCTTAACTATACGCTTCTCATCCATATCGTAGATGAATATCCCGGGGTGCTCCTCGAGCTTCCTCTTGAACCACGAGATGAATACGTGCCTTGGCTCGGGGTGTCTGGGAACCGTGAGTCCTAGCTTGAAGAGTGTGCGGGCCTCGTCCCAGCTGTACCAGTTGGGCGCCACGAGTACGATGAAGCCTCCTCCCCTAACTATCCCCACCAGGCGCCCCACGTCGTTAGGCTTCAGGTCCCTGGTCAGGTCCAGGACTAGGCCGTCGAACGTTGTGCCGAGATACCTCTCGCTCTCCTCGTACCTGGCCACCTGCACGGTTACCCTTTTCCTCTTCGAAGCCTTGGCCATCTGCTTCACTATCTCCTTCATCAGCTTGGCCTCTACGAACTCGTCGTGGTAGACGTAAAGGACTCGGGGCTGCTCCCCTCGGGTTCTCCTAAACACCAGGCCAAGGTACTGGAGGGCCCTCCCCACCGCTACGCCTAGCTCCGCCGGGTCACTCCCGGCCACCACAAGCATTCTTCGATGGTTCTCCCTAGCAGCTCTCTCCAGGCTCTTCCTAACTTTTCGTAGAAGCCTGATGTAGGATGAGGGCAGATATTTCTCAAACTCCTCTACCACCCTCTTAGCCTCATCCTCCACCACTTCTCTAGACACGCTGCATCACCCAAGCCAAGCTTCTCCGCGGGGGAGGGCTAGCCTCATAATCTTCTCCACATACCTGAACGCAGGAAAATATGAGGCCTGGACTAATATAATGAATTCGTATAATGCTCGTTGCGTACCAGCAGTTGATAGTACTCACCGATATAAGGGATTAGCGCATCTCAACGATTTTGGGTACAATGCATGAATAGGTATGCCGTTACTTTGCTATCTATATTGCTACGGCTATAATCGGCGTAGCGTTCGGTACTACGACAAGTATCCTGAAGGCGTGCTCTTCGTCCTGGCACGAGGATACGGCTGGAACGTGTTCCCGTAGATGAATGATAATACCTGTCGACCTGAAGACAGAGACCATGGTATCGGAGTGGCTGGTTGTATGGAGGGCGAGTCATGAAGCTCCGCACATCTGGATTTGCGGCGTTTTTAGGTTAGTAGCACGTGATAAAAATAGTACTAGAGCGAAGAGATCGCTGGAAGTTTGATATTAGAGGACCATGCGTTTAAGCTCCTTGGACAGTCTCTCGTACCTTGCTATGTCCTCCTTGGTGAGGCTGGGGGGTATGGCCTCCAGAGCCTTCTCGAAATGCTTCATCGAGACGGGGCGCACTTTGAGTTCTTCCCTCAGCGCCGTCATGGCGGCCTCCCTACAGACAGCCTCGATGTCGGCGCCCGTATATCCCTCGGTGATCTCCGCCAGCTTCTCGAGGTCCACGTCCTCGGCTAGAGGCATTTTCCTTGTATGTATCTTGAATATTTCTAGTCTGGATTGTTTGTCGGGTGGGGGTACGTAGATGAGTCTGTCGAACCTGCCGGGTCTGAGCAGGGCAGGGTCCAGGATGTCAGGCCTATTCGTAGCAGCGATCACGACCACGTTGGAGAGGGGCACTATGCCGTCCAT
>JALURJ010000188.1 GCA_027016915.1 Desulfurococcales archaeon
ACGCCGCCCTCACACGGCGGAGGTCCGGGGTTCAAATCCCCGCGGGCCCACCAAACAATCTTTGTAAAGGCTGGTTTGCAGGCTTCTCGGGATATCTGTGCTGACGTAGCGTATTTTAATAAATTCATATAACCTGTGGTATCCAAGGTGTGTGGACCTGCTGGCCGAGTATCTGCTCCTGGTGGTGGCAGTGTTTAACGTTTCTACCGCCTCTATTCTTGTAAGGCTTAGCGGGGTCCACGGATTTGTGGCTGCTACGTGGAGACTCGTGTTCTCCGCCCTCCTAACCTTAGGACTCGTCCTCGCCTCCACAAAGTTGAGGAGTGAGGTGCGTAGAATAAGGCGCCGCGACGCCCTCCTGATGGTTGTCTCGGGCCTGATGCTTGCCCTACATTTCGACCTGTGGATGACTAGTTTGCAGCATCTCTCGGTGGCTGCGAGCGTGACGATAGTTGACAGCTACCCGGCTGTTCTGGCGGTTGTCGGTTACACGCTTTTCAAGGAGCGGTACACTGGTCTGCAGCTCGTGGGTGCGGGAGTGGCTATTCTGGGAATCGCTTTGCTGTCCCTCCACTCGGCTAGCGGGGGTATTGTTCCCCCGGGCGGGGACCCCCTGCTGGGTGTGGCCACTAGTTTCTCGGGCATGCTGGCTGTAGCCGCCTACTTCAGCATCGGTAAGGAGGTTAGGTCCAGATTGTCGACGGCAACCTACACCGGTATAGTTTATGCCTCGGGCGCAGTGTTTAGCGGTGCAGCCACACTGATGCTCGGCAAGCCACTAACAGGCTTTGAGGCCGAGACGTGGGCCTATCTTGCACTACTGGCCATACTGCCGATGCTGGGGGGCCATACCGTGATAAACTACCTACTCTCAAAGCTGAGCCTCCTAGCCTCCACAGCACCCATACTCGGCGAGCCGGTGGGTGCATCGATCCTGGCAAGAATAGTGCTGGACGAGCCCGTCGACCCCGGTACGGCTGTCTACATGGTTGTCACACTGACCGGTATAGGGATGGTCGTTGCAGGCGAGAAGGGGAGGCTTGGCTCAGCAGAGGCCAAGGCCATCACCCCGGATCAGGCCGTAACCTGATCCCGGGGTAATCATCATTGCCCATACTAGCAGCTATACGCTTGCCGTCTTTAAAATCCTTCTTGGAGGCAGCCAAGGCTGCTCATCTTTATTGGGGATACACGTAAATGTATCGCTGGTGAACGTTTTGGGCGAACTTGCAGAAAGGCTCAGCGAAATAGTGGGACAGTGTAGCCGCTACCTCTCCGAGCGCGACGAGGCTAGGGAAAGGGCCCTCAAAAAGTCGAGAGACATAATCAGAGAAGCTGGCAGACTGGTTACCCTAATAGTTTCAGGCGACGCGGAGAGGGCTGGCAGAGCATTGCCGCAGCTCGAGGCAATGGTTAGGGAGTACCTGGAGGCGCTGAAGCCGTACCCCGAGCTGTACTATAGTGGCTCAACGTATAACGCTGTCTCGGAATACGTGGAAGCCGCCATACTGTACCGCCTAGTTTCTGGAGAGGCTCTGCCAGGTCCGGAGGACCTATCAGTTCCACCGGTTCCCTACCTCCAGGGGCTGGGGGACGTGGTCGGCGAGCTAAGAAGGCTGGCGTTGGACATGCTGAGAAGGGGGGATCTGGAGGGTGCCTGGAGGATGCTCGAATACATGGAGGACATATACCTGGCTCTGCGCAGCCTAGACTACCCCGACTCCCTCCTACCTGGAGTTAGGAGGAAGACAGACGTAGCCAGGCGACTGGTGGACGAGACCAAGGCCCTGCTCCTAGACGTAGCGGTACGCGAGGAGCTTTCTAGGAAGATCGATGAGGCGTTGAGAAGGCTTGGCGGAGGGTAGCGGCGCTACAGATTTTAGATCCCCGGACCTATATACCGCGAAGAGGGGAATGAAGAGAAACCCCGGATAAGAAGAGCCTGAGGGGTGAAGAGGCCCCGCATCACTGACCAGATAAATCCTTATAACCCCACCCCGAAGAAAACTAGTATCCGGGCCCCCGGTAGCTCAGCGGCAGAGCGCCCGGCTGTAGTGGGACGGGACAGGTCCCCCGCGCGTGCGACCCCACGGGCCGGGGCCCGAAGGGAATGACCACGCGTCGGCTGGATAGGCGTGGCACCCCACGTAGGACCTGCAGACACCGGGTGGTCGGGGGTTCAAATCCCCCCCGGGGGACCACCTCCCCGGCTCTGACAACACACCACTACTTGTCCAGACCCGCACTGCAAGGTGCGGGTAATCTTAAAATCCCCACCATTTTAATACCGGTCTGGGGGTGCCGCGGTAGTATAGCCCGGCCAAGTATGCGGGCCTTTCGAGCCCTCGGCGGGGAAAGCCCGTGACCCGGGTTCAAATCCCGGCCGCGGCACCATACCTTCTGGCCTGTGAAACGGTTTTAAGCGGCGGGCGTCCTCGAACAGTCGATGATCCATTATGGATCCTGTGGACAGCAGGGTTCAGGCAGCTATACGCAGGGTTTTGGCGCTGCGCGGCATGGTGATCAGCCCCTTCACACTGATGGAGTTCGCCACAATGCTTAAAGCTGTGGGCTGCGGCGACGACGAGCTAGCCGTGGAGTCTGCCGCCAGCGTCCTAGTCCCGGCGTTTAAGAAGGCTGGCCTACATGAGCCCCTAAAGGAGGCCAGGAGCGTGGTGAAAGAAATAATTGAAGCGGTGTTTGGCGACGAGTGCGGCGAAGCTAGGCAGGCATGAATACCGGCTGGCTATCAGTCGCTATCCTCCTCTCCTCCTCCAAGCCCCGCCTAATGTGTTTGGGTAGCGTGAACATCCAGAGGTGCGTCTTCCCATCATAGAATTTGAGATCCTCCCCAATAAGTGTGGCAATCCTCCTGTCCACCTCTTCCGGCGCGAGCTCTGCGGGATTCACCCTATCCGACGCCACCACAAAGCCCCAGAGCCCGTCGAAGGAACGGACGTGTGTCATGTAGGGGGCGGAGTTCCTAAACACGGTGGCCAGAGTGTTGCGTATTATGGCGTAAGCGTAGAGGCTGAACGTTGGCGAAGTCGCCTGGGTGACCACGACACCCCCGGGTTTTAGCGCCTTTTTAACGAGGCTGTAGAACTCCTGGGTGTAGAGCAGAGAGGCTGGCCCTCCCTCCATGGGGTCAACAAGGTCCAGGATTATGACGTCGTACTCCGCCTCCCTCTCGGAGACGAACTTTCTGCCATCCTGGATGAACAGCTTCGCTCTGGGGTCGTCAAACGATCCCTGGTGGAACTCTGGCATGTATCTTCTTGCCACCTCTATAACCTGCTCGTCCAGGTCAACCATGTGGGCCTCTTCCACGGTCTTATACCTCAAAACCTCCCTCAGAGTAGCTCCCTCCCCTCCGCCAACCACGAGGACCTTTCTAGGGGAGCCGTGGGCTATCATGGCCGGGTGAACCAGTGCTTCGTGATACACATATTCGTCGTATAGGGTTGACTGGGTTTTGCCGTCAAGTATTAGTCCCTTACCAAGCTCGTAGAACTCTATGACCTCTATCTCCTGATACTTGGACCTCCCCTGGTAAATCACCCTCTTAACCGCATGCATGTGCGCGTCTCTAGGCGTGCCCCACTCTATGAACCACCTCCACCAAAGACCCTCACCCATAACCAGCACCGTGGCTGGGGGGTGCAAAGCAGAATATTAATAGATCGCATGACCCCCCAGCGGATCTTAAGTCCACTCTCTACCTATAAGGCCTGACCCTCCTCCCAATGTTCAGGGGCTTCCAGCACCGCGGAACGGGTCATAGCATGTTGGGCCATCGGG
>JALURJ010000189.1 GCA_027016915.1 Desulfurococcales archaeon
CATGTCGCTGCCGATCGAGTATATTATGTCGCCTATGTACAGGGTCCTCCAAGGATTCGCGTTAGGCACAACACCCCTGAGGCTCAGGTTCCCGGTTTCAGCATCAACGTCTATTATGAAGGAGCCAGCCTTAGGGTAGGCGTAGGATATCCGAGGCTCCTTAACCAGCACCGCAGGTATCGCTATATACCCTTTCTCCATGTTCACCATGAACGCTTTATGGTCCTCGAAGACCTGTGTGTATCCACGGCCTAGAACCAACTCGTCAAGCTTAGCTGGGTTGGCCGGGTCGGAGATGTTGAATACGGCCACCTTAACCTCCCGGTTCTCCGAGACCCCCACACCTATCAGCAGGTTTTCACCGTAGGGGTGCAGGTACTCGGAGAAGCCCGGCATCTCCAGGAAGCCCAGCACCCTGGGCTCTGCGGGATCGCTGAGGTCTATTGCGAAGAGGGGATCCATCTGCCTAAAGGTGACCAGGAAGCACAAGTCGCCCATAAACCTGGCTGCGTATATCCTCTCACCCTTAGCGACACCCTCAACGCTTCCAATCAGGCTCAGATTCATGTCCAGCACATAGACAGCGTTGCTACTGTTAACCCTATCCCAGGGCCTGGTGGTTGTAGCTATCCTAAAGTACCCGTTGTACTCGTCCATCGAGAACTGGTCCAGCACTATACCGGGAACCCTGCCCACAGCCTCCGGGACGACGGTGAGGTTGGCCAGCCGGAACCTGTAGATAGTTGAAGCCGTTGCCGGGCTGTGGAGGCTAAGCTCTGCGTAGAGTTGCCGGATGCCGCTTAGTATGCTGAGAACCTCCAGGGGGCTGCTGGCGTTGCTAGCCTCTTGGAGTTGCCCCATCAGGTCGTTGAGCATCTCTACAACCATGGTCATATTGACAGTTGCCGCCGTGACCACGTAGAGGTTGTCGAGCGACACGTAGACCCAGCTGGCGGGGCTGGAGAGGATGGAGGTGGCCTCGTAGCTGCCGTCCTCAACACTTACCCCGAGTATGTTGATATACATGGTTCCCACACTCTCGCTGAAATAGCCTATCCGGCCGGGCTCCAGGGGCTCGCCGTTAACCGCTGGAATAGTTACATTGGAGCCTGAGAAGGCTGGCTGCTGTGCTAGCAGGTATACGGTGCTCCCCACCATCCTGCTAGTCAAATAGCTGCCTGTCACCGACACATTGTAGAGCAGCTTGAGGGAGTCATTGCCGAACTGGTAGACTAGGACCCTGCTGACCGGCATCCTGGCCTGGACCGCTGAGGCCTTGACCCCCTCTACGTCAACTACCATCTCCGGCAACACGTGGTATACAGGGCTGGACGTTAGCACGACGACTCTGTCGCCATACACGTATAGCCCCGCAACGCGCTCACCCACGTCTAAGGCCACGGCGAGGCCCAGCTGGTCGGGTGGGTATGCCTTGGCTATCCACAGCTTGGTGCCAGAAGCCACGTAGATGTACTTGCCATCCGTCTTCACTATGTCGGCCTCATCCACACCCTCGACCTGCACGTTGGTCTTCGAGTAGCTGGGCAGCTTCCCGCCACCAACGGTTGAGGCTGGCGACGCTGTTTCAACTGCTAGGGGTAAGACAAGCACATCACTTCGAATAGCGTCTCCGAAGAACACTGGCACACCCCCAATTCTTAGAATGTTGGCGGCCAAACCTCTCAAACCCACGGTAAGCATGCTTGAAGCCTCGACGTAGTAGCCTAGCTCATCGTAGCTGGAGAACCAGGAAAGACCCGCTTTTAGCGTAAGACCCTGCCTCCTTCCTTCAACCTCCTGGGGTGCGGTCTGAGGCTGGTTCAGCGCCAGGTAGGTTAGGCTCCCAATAACAACCAATACAACTACTGTCAGAGTTGCGAAGTTCTTTGTAGTACTAATCACATCCATTCGCCCTCCTGAAGAGATATTGTGCGGACACTATATGATGCTAGGGATTCGAACAAGCCGGGCTAAGGCTGGGAACATTCTAACCGTTGATACGGATAATATACTCCACCGCCTCAGCAAATCCATACCCCGAGGGTCTCCGGGTTATAATACGGGCCACGCTCCTAAGCTCCGGGTCAGCATTGGCTACAGCTATAGGGACTGCTGAAAGCTTCAGCATGGGGGAATCCATTGCACTGTCGCCAATAGCAGCCGTCTCAGAGGGTTCCACACCTGCTAGCCTACAGGCCTCCCTGAAACCATACGCCTTGCCGTTCTCTAGGGGTGTTAGGTGCACGGCGAACCCGCTGTACCCAACGTGTATTGAGGTGAACCCAGCCTCTACAAGCCTCTCCCTAATCCTAAACATCACTGCCTGGGGATCAACGCCGGGCAAGAGGTGGAAGGCAAAGTCATGATGCCTATATACGTTCTGCCACGAAGGTCTAACCACACTCCTGAACTCCCTCTCCACAAGCCTGGCAGCCTCCTCAGCCGTTTCCTCACACAGGTGTATTATTTCCTCCCGGTAGTAGGCCATGCAACCCGTCTCACCTATAACAGGGCCCCTGACACCCAGGTACCTGGCAACCCCTGCAAGGACTGGAATGGCGTTGGCCGATACTATTGCCAGTACCACGCCGGAGTCCTGGAGGCGGCGCGCCGCTTCTAGGGTTTCCAGGGGCACCCGGTAGGACTCTCTATCCTCGGTGAGTGTGCCGTCCAGGTCTGCTACAAGCATACGTATTTTCATACCGGTGAACCGGGCAGAACTATTGCTTACCGGAATTAATTTTTATGGTTACTTATGAAAAGATACATCGGCGGTTAAGATGAAACGCTACACATTGCCGAGACTCGCAGCACTTCTCCTACCGCTTCTCCTGGCATTTCCAGGCCTCCAAGCCTACCAGCCCTCGGGCCCCATAGTGGTGGACGTCGGGCCCGACGGGTATGCCGTAGTAACTCACACGTATATTGTCGGGGCTGAGGAAGCCCCCCTCCAGATAACCGTCAAAATACTGGTCGATCAGCCCGACTATGTCTACGCAACGCTTAATGGGACAGGCGGCATCCTGGTCGAGGAGAGTGCCGGACAGGTGATCCTCACAGTACCGGCACCCGGAACTCTCGAGCTGGCCTATGGCACCTATAAGCTCACGTCCAAGACGGGCGATGTATGGAGCATAACCTTGGAGGCCCCCAGCGATACGCGCATAGTTTTGCCCGAGGACGCCATCGTGATAAACGTTGAAGGCAACCTGGCCGATGCAGGGAAAACCCAGGACGGGAGAGACTACCTGGAGTTCTCGGCAGGCCCCGTGAAGATCGAGTACCTACGCGCACCCGCACCAACAACCACCACGACTACAGCCACAACAACCACGACTACCACGACGACACCCATCAGCACCGGAACGCCCCCCACAACCACCACGACCACAACAACCACGACTTCAGAGGAAGGGATCGGCCTAGGGAAAATACTGGCAGGAGCGCTGGTAGCCGTAGCTGTGGTTGTCGGGCTGTTTTTTCTTGCGAAAAAGAAGGGCGGGTGAGGAGGAGCACCTGGAGGAGCTTGTACCCGGGGAGCTGGACGAGAGGGATCAGACGATACTCGAAGCCCTGAGAAGGCTCGGAGAGGCAACAGCTGCCATGCTGGTAAAGGAAACAGGGATCCCCAAGTCCCCGCTCTATAGGAGGCTTAAGAGGCTGGAAGAGGCCGGAGTCATAGAGTCCAGGCGGCTGAGGGGTAAAACCTACTACAGGCTCAGGAAGAAGTAGGCCCGGGCAACCTTATATGTTCGAAAGGTTAGTATTAATTGAGTTCCTGGTTACA
>JALURJ010000190.1 GCA_027016915.1 Desulfurococcales archaeon
ACATCATATGATTATAACATTTTTGATAATTAACATTCTCGGCATCCTAGTATAGTAGTGATTTTCCTGTTTTCTTATCAAATATATATATTCGGTTCGGATCATATGCTATGTTTATCTTGTCGCCCGGTTTGAGGTTTATCTCACCCTTATGTTTGAGCTTGTAGATCGTGTCGCCGATCTTGAAGTCGATTATGGTCTCGCCGCCCAGGGGTTCAACTATGTATACTGATGCCTCGATGGTTCTCGGGGTCCTGGTTTCAGCTATGTAGAGGTGCTCCGGACGTACTCCTAAGATAATTTCGGATCCTGCAGCCTTCTCTAAGGCCAGCTTCGCCGCTTCGTAGGGCAGCTCCACTGCGAACTCGGAGGACTTGAAGAGTATCTTACCCTCCTCCTCGACTAGTGTTCCTTCGAAGAAGTTCATGGGCGGGGACCCTATGAATCCGGCGACGAACAGGTTGGCAGGCTTGTTGTAGAGCTCGTTGGGTGTTGCCAGCTGCTGTATCACTCCCTTGTTGAGGACAAGCACCTTATCGGCCATGGTCATAGCTTCGACCTGGTCGTGGGTCACGTAGATCGTAGTTACCCCGAGCTCCTTCTGCAGCTTTTTGAGCTCAGCCCTCATGTAGACCCTAAGCTTCGCATCCAGGTTCGAGAGGGGCTCGTCCATCAGGAAGATCCTCGGCTTCCTAACAATGGCCCTGGCCAGGGCTACTCTCTGCTGCTCTCCCCCGCTGAGCTGGTGCGGCTTCCTATTCAGTAGATGGCTTATCCGTAGGAGCTCAGCCACCTCCTTGACCCGCGAGTCTATCTCCGCCCTAGGAAGTTTTCTGAGCTTCAGGGGGAAGGCTATGTTGTCGTAGACCGTCATGTGGGGGTAGAGGGCGTAGCTCTGGAAAACCATGGCGATATCCCTGTCCTTGGGCGGCACGTAGTTTATCAGGTCGTCGTCGAGGTATATCTCCCCCTCGTCGGGTATTTCTAGCCCGGCTATGCATCGGAGAATAGTGGTTTTACCGGAGCCCGAGGGGCCGAGGAGCACCATGAATTCTCCATCATCTACCTTGAAGGAGACGTTGTTGACCGCCACTGTGTCCCCGAACCTTTTAACCAGGTTCTTGACACGGAGGGTCGCCATTAAAAGCCCCCCTGCTTCCATCTTCCATAAATAATAATGATAGTTTTAAACATTTATCCCCCGCACGGTTGTTTAGGTTCTGGATGAACCGTGGGAGGGCCCGCACCCATCTAGCAGGGCGCCAGCATCTTAGAGAGGAAGACCCCCGCCCCCCTCCGACGGCCTTGAGGAGAACCGTTAGAACCGCTATGGAAGACACTGCCAGCGCCAGTGCCGAGGCAAGGGTGGCCAGTTTCCCGGCCTCCGGGCTCCCCGCAGCGGCTTCGCCCGGAACACTTGATGCTGCTAATCTCACCATGGCGTACCGTAGCACGAGGAGCTCGCATGAAGACATGCCGAGCAGCGCTATGCCACTTGTATAGTTGCCCTTCTCGACCAGGAAAGACCCATACTCGTAGTAAAGGGAAGCTTGGAGGGGCCTATAGCCCCTAAGCATGGCGAGCGCGTATAGGGTCTCAACGACGCTGGCCAACCCCCTACTGTAGAGGGCCAGTATCTCCTTACTCCCCTCATATATGGGGGCCTCGGCCCAGCCCGCCAGCCTCGATATGAGTTCCAGGGCCAGACCCAGAGCCATGCGGTAGTCGCCCCTGCCATAAGCGTCTTTCGCCTCCCCCAGCATCTCCCTGAACTCGGATAGGTAGATTTCGGGACTCCCGCCAAGCACCTCTGAAACCGCCTGCCTAATAATGGCGGACACGTACGCCAAGGTGGTCTCGGCTAGGTCCAGGGCTGAGCGGGCCAGTAGGTCCTGGAACTCGGGGGTGATGCCGGGGCCGCCCACGCGGGAAACCTTGAGCCAAACCACGGCTGTCTCCGCCCTAGCGGCTGAAAGAGTGGCGTTCCCAGCGGCGGAAGCATAGTCCCCCGCATCGAGGGAGGTCCTAGCCCTCTCCAGATATTTTTCGGCGACGTAGAGCCTGTAGGCGGCAGCGGCCTCTGCCTCGAAGCCCCAAAGCCCGGTGGCATTGGTACCATTATATATGGAGAGAGCCTCCTCCAAGGCCCTGGATGCCTCCTCGACAAGCCTCTCGGCGTAGGAGCGGGGGTCGGGCAGGCCCTCCAGCCCCCGCGAGACGTTTGCGAGCAACACCTTAATCTTGGCTGTGAATGCCAGGCTGGCAGCCGCATACATTTTCCCCGCCCTCAGTGCCTCCCGCGCCATGCCTACCGCCGCCTCGGCGCCCGCCGATCGCAGCAGGCCCCGATCCACGGACTCTATGCTGGAGAGGTCTGAACGGGCACTCTCGGCGAAAACCTTGGAAGCCCCGGGCGGCACCTCTACACGCGCCCCTATATACCCCTCATCCACGCCTGAAAGCTTGTAGTAGGCCTCCAGCGCCGTCGCTGCGGGCTCAGCATTACTGCGGCCAGCCATTTCATCCATGTTGCCTAGAGGGTAGACGAACACCCCCTCCGCAGCCGTGGCTGCCGCCCTGTACTTCTCGTCTACTCCCCCTACACTCACATCTAGAAGCGTAGGCGAGATGGCCCCCGTGGCAACACCACGTATACTGGTGCTGGAGAGCAGGGAGAGGACAGCGGAGAACATGGTTATGCTGGCGCTAGGCCCCTCCACGCGCTCTCCCCCGGTCTCAAGCGTTACTGTTATGTCGATGCTCGAGGGGTCCACACCCGCCACTATGCATGCAAGGGCTGCCGCCAGCCTGAAGGAAGCCTCAGTATCGCTTCCCACAAAGAAGCTCGGCTTGACCTCGAAGCTTCCGGAGCCCGGATAGTATATGGTTATCCTGGCCCTGAACAGCTGGCCGCCACCCTCCTCCGTGACCGCCACCATCCAAACATCGACGCTGCGCTCACCGCGCGGAGCTGCAAGCGGGTGGGCTGCCGGGATTATGGTGAGAACAGCGACCAGCAGTGCGAGGGCGAGCCTAGCCTTCCTCAAATACGCGCATCCCCTACGGGATCTCTGCCGGCGCCAGATAATATAGGGTTCCCCGGGAGGGGAGCGGTACCATTATGTATGATGGCTCTCAGGTATGTTACCGGGGCTCGCGCGGCTGCAAGGCTCAGAGGGTGGAGAGGTTTATGGCTGACCAGAGGCCTGTGGAGAGGCTGAAGGAGTTCCTTGAGAAGAAGGTGGCCGAGCTCAAGAAGGAGCTGGAGTTCTACGAGCTCCTCCTAGGCCTGCTGGAGTCCAATGTTGTGAGGAGCCTCATGAGCCCCGAGCCCAAGCCAGGCGAGGACCTGATAACTGTTAGGTCCAGGAAGGGCGACATAGTCGGCTACATATATGTTGGGAGAAGCTATGTTCGGATGGTCCCCGTCAAGCCCATCAAGGTGGACTCTAGGTTCGTCAGGCTCTCCATCCTCAACTACCTGGAGGAGACTAAGAAGAGGATGATGGAGGAGGCGGAGGCAGGGATAAGGAAGCAGAGCGAGGTCATGGACTACAACTACGTGGAGGACCCTGAGGGCAACCTCAGGGAAATAGTGGTGAAGAACCTGGTCGACGAGGTGGACCTGGAAGACGTTAAAGAGACGCTGAGGCACAGCCTCATGGTCTACGCCAACAGGTATCTTGAGGCTGTTAAGACCCGGGAGGGATCCGCGTAACACTGAGCATTCATGCCACAGGATCCTACTTGCCGGGTAGTCGTCACACCCCTCCCGGGCGATATTTTAACAAAGGCCGCGGCCCTTATAGATTCTATGGAGAGTGTGGCGGGTTGGAGTTCCGGATAGTTGCTGAAACTTTTGACCGCCTCGAGAAGGAGACGGCCAGGACCCAGATGACCATGGACCTGGTCAATCTGTTCAAGAAGGCTGAGCCAAGGGTAGTGGGCAGGCTTGTCTACCTGCTCATGGGGAAGCTCTGGCCCGACTGGAAGGGCCTACCCGAGCTGGGGATGGGTGAGAAGCTGATAATCAAGTCCATAGCCATGGCGACCCACGTCAGCGAATCCACCGTGGTCGAGCTGTACAGGAAGCTGGGCGACCTTGGCCTAGTGGTGGAGAAGCTGAAGTCCGAGAGGAAGCAGACGGTATCCCTCCTCGCCTTCGCTGCGGGAGGGGCGGAGGCAGGCGGCCTCACGGTGGACAAGGTCTACGACACCCTGGCCAGGATCGCCATGGCAACCGGGGAGGGGAGCAGGGATCTCAAGCTCAAGCTCCTCGCGGGCCTCCTAACCGACGCCACACCCCTGGAGGCCAGGTTCATAGTCCGCTTCGTACAGGGGAGGCTGAGGCTGGGCGTCGGGGACGCCACGATAATGGACGCCCTAGCCATAGTTTACACTGGGTCGGCCAGCAACAGGCCCCTCATAGAGAGGGCCTACAACCTGAGGGCGGACCTAGGCAGGATAGCCGAGATCCTGGCGACGGAGGGGCCTGAGGCGCTAAAGGGGATCAAGCCTGAGGTGGGTATACCGATAAGGCCCATGCTAGCGGAGAGGCTCAGCGACCCCGAGGAGATCTTGAAGAAGACGGGCGGCAAGGCGATAGTGGAGTACAAGTACGACGGCGAGAGAGGCCAGATCCACAAGAGGGGCGACAAGATATGGATCTTCTCCAGGAGGCTTGAAAACATCTCCCACATGTACCCTGACGTCCAGGAGTACGCCAGGAAGTACCTAAAAGCAGACGAGGCGATAGTGGAGGGCGAGATAGTAGCTATAGACCCGGAGACTGGAGAGCTCAGACCCTTCCAGGAACTCATGCATCGTAGGAGGAAACACGACATCCACAAGATGATGAAGGAGTACCCGGTCCACGTCAGGCTCTTCGACGTCCTCTACGTCGACGGCGAGGACTACACTACCAAGCCCCTTACTGAGAGGAGGAAGAAGCTAGACGAGATAGTAGAGCCAGCTGAGGAGTTCAGGCCAGCCGAATACATAGTGGCAGAGGCGCCGGAAGACCTGGAGAAATTCTTCCTCCAGGCAGTGTCCGACGGCGCTGAAGGCGTCGTCGTTAAGGCTGTCCACGGCAACGCTGTGTATCAGGCCGGCTCCAGGGGGTGGCTCTGGATCAAGTATAAGCGCGACTATAAGAGCGAGATGATAGACACAGTTGACCTCGTGGCGGTGGGCGCTTTCTACGGGAGAGGCAAGAGAGGAGGCACCTATGGAGCCCTCCTAATGGCCGCCTATGACCCTGAGGCGGACATGTTCCGCACGGTGTGCAAGGTGGGCACCGGGTTCACCGACGAGGACCTAGCCAAGCTCCCCGAGATGTTCAAGGACTACGTCATCGACCACAAACACCCCAGGGTTGACTCGAGACTCGAGGCAGACGTCTGGTTTGTCCCAGCACTGGTGGCCGAGATCATAGGTGCCGAGATAACCCTATCCCCCCTCCACACCTGCTGCCTAGACGTGGTAAGGCCTGGAGCCGGGCTCTCCATCAGGTTCCCCAGGTTCATAAGGTGGAGGCCCGACAAGGGCCCGGAGGACGCCACTACCACAAAGGAACTCCTGGAAATGTATCAGAAGCAGCTGAGAAAGGTTGAGGAGGCCTAGCCCTCCAACCTAAACTCTTTTCCTATAGCCTGGCCGGGAAGGTTGGGCTTAAACACTATCCTGACCACACCCTTCTTCCCGTGGACGCCAACGATCTTCCCGTGATAGGTGTTGCCGTGCTCGTCCACGTAGACAGCCTTTCTGCCGATCAACCTGCAAGCCTCCTTATAGCTGTTGACGCCCCTAACCAGGGCCAGCACCTCGCTGGTGTACTGAGTGTTGCTCCCCCTTCTGTAGCCGAGGATGACTCCTGAAAGCTCCACCCACACCACCCGGTGCCAGTGATCCATCGTGTTGGATTATATGTTTTGTTCAGCTCCGCCGAGGTAGGGTCGTGTACCAGGGATGAGCTCTTCTAACCTCAAAATTCCCATTGGCAAACCATAATATTTCCTAGACTAATGAGTGAGGTTTATATTTGGAAACAATAATTATTGGATAGGTGTACAAACATGGGTTTGAAGGAAGGGGACCTCGCACCCGAGTTCGAGCTTCAAGACCACCGGGGCAACACCATTAGACTCAGCGGCTACAAAGGCAGGATCGTGGTCCTATACTTCTACCCGAGGGCCATGACCTCGGGCTGCACCAGGGAGACCGCCAAGTTCAACGAGCTCCTAGAGGAGTTCGAGAAGCTTGGAGCCGTGGTGCTAGGCGCCAGCACCGACGGCGTCTCCAAGAACGCCAAGTTTGCCGAGAAGCTGGGCGTTAGGTTCAGCCTCCTCTCCGACAAGGGCGGCAGGGTGGCCGACGCCTACGGGGCTCTCCGAAGGGGTAGGTGCCCTAGCGCGCTTAGGGTGACCTTCATCATAGGGCCTGACGGCAGGGTTGTAAGGATACTCAAGAACATTAGGCCAGCGGAGAAACACGCGGAGGAGGCCTTAAGCATGGTTAGAAGCTTAGCCGGGCAGCGGAACCCCCATTAACCACCCCCAACCATTTTTGGCACGGTGCACTACATTGGCGTCCTATCCGGGAACCCTGTTTCTATCAGCACTTCCAAAATATGCGTCCATCCTGACAGACTACAGCGTTAGGGTCTCCAAGGGGGAGGAGGTGGCTATAAGGGGCACGGTGGAGGCTCTACCCCTCCTCAGGGAGATCTATAAGGCCGTGATGCTGAGAGGCGCTTACCCGACGCTCCTCATAGGCGACGACACGCTGCTGGAGGTTTTCTACAAGCACGCCACCGAGGACCACCTCAAACACGTATCCCCAGTCACCAGGGTGCTCTACGAGGAGTACGACGTCTTCATATCCATACTAAGCCCGACCCACACCAAGACGCTGGTCGGAGTGGATCCCGCTAAGCAGGCGTTGATGAGCCAGACCTTGAGGCCTCTCAACGAGAAGTTCCTGGCAGAGGCGGCGAAGGGCAAGAAGAAGTGGACCGTAGCTCCCTATCCGACCCTAGCCATGGCCCAGGAGGCGGGCATGTCGCCCGGCGACTTCGAGGAGTTCGTGTACAGGGCCCTCAAGCTCCACGAGGAGAACCCTGTCAAGGCGTGGGAGGACCAGTCCAGGAGGCAGAAGAGGGTCATAGAGGAGCTGCTGTCCAAGGCGGACGAGCTCCGATTCACGGGGCCAGGCATAGAACTCACAGTGAAGGTTGGGGGCAGGAAGTGGATCAGCGACGACGGGCACGAGAACATGCCGGGCGGCGAGGTCTTCACAGGGCCCCTCGAGGACTCGGTGGAGGGTTACGTGGAGTTCGACTATCCGGCCGTGTATAGGGGTGTGGAGGTTGAGGGCGTGAAGCTCTGCTTCAAGAAGGGCGAGGTCTACGAGTACAGCGCCGTGAAGGGCCGCGACTTCCTCGAGAAGATGGTCAAGGTAGATGAGGGGTCCTCCAGGCTCGGCGAACTAGCCTTCGGCCTCAACTACAGCATCACTAGGGCCACCAAGGAGATCCTGTTCGACGAAAAGATAGGCGGAACAGTCCACATGGCCCTGGGAGCAGGCTACCCCGAGACCGGGTCCCAGAACAGGAGCGCCATCCACTGGGACATGATCAAGGATATGAAGAGCCCCGAAGCAAAGGTCTACGTTGACGGAGACTTGGCCTACCAGGCTGGCAAGTTCCTGCTGTGGAACGGTGTGTAACCCAGGTTTTCGGCTTTTTATAGTAGTTTACCTAAAAGTGTTGGGGAGGAGCCGTGGATAGCGGCGAGCTCGTAGATTCTTTAAGACGTAGAGCCCTAAGCATGTTGCGCTCTGCCAGGCTTAGGATAGAGTGGGGCGACTATGATTTGGCCTGCTTTGATGCTGAGCAAGCAGTTCAGCTTAGGCTTAAGGCCTCATTGCTCAGGCTCTTTGGGGAGGCTACTAGGGTCCACGGGGTTTTGGAGCATCTCTCGCTGCTTAGACGCAGACTAGCTGAGGCTGGGTTTAAGACTGCAGCGGATAGTCTGTCAGATCTTGTCCGTGCTGAAAGGGAACTCGTAGAACTGCTCGACGAATCATACATCATGGCCAGGTACGGCTCACCCGGAATGTATAGGAAGATCGATGCTGAAAGAGCTGTAGAATTTGCAGAGAGGCTTTTGAAGGCATTGGAAAAGCTGGAAGAGGCTATGCTCCGATGAAATACATGGTTGAACGGCTGAAAAAGCTCCTAGCCTGGAGGAACAATGCAGACTCACTGGCTGAGGCCGTAAAGAAGGTTTTTCCCGAATCAGAAGTTTACATTATTGGCGGAGCAGCCGAGGGAAGGATTACGGCGGTAAGCGATATCGATGTTGTAGTGATTCTGGAGGAGCCACCGAAAAACGCGATGGAGAGAGCAACCCTCCTTGCCAGGGTTAGGGAGGAGATGGAGAGGAGAGGAATAACCGATTCTTATCTCTACGAAATACATATTCTCAGCAGATCCGAGGCCCAGAGGCTCCTAGAGAAAGCCAGGTTCCTAAGGATAGCCTAGAGGCCTGTTAACATAGCTTGACAATGCTCATTAGGGCTCCGGGTTAATTTTGCCAGGGCTTGTACCCTAAAGTTGTACAGGGGTGGCAGCATGTTCGTGGCAATCATCGGGACCGCCGGTTCAGGCAAGACGAGCCTCGTCGCCTCCTACTCCGAGTGGCTCGAGGCGCAGGGCTATAGGGTGGCTAGGGTTAACCTGGACCCCGGAGCGGAGGAGGTGCCATACCACGCCGATTTCGACGTCCGCAGCATGTTCACCGTGTCAGAGATCATGAGGCGCTACGGCCTAGGGCCTAATGGGGCGCTGATCAAGGCAAGCGACCTCATAGCCAGGAACGTGGAGGATATCCTGAAGCACAGGGTTTTCCGCAGACCCCGCGACTTCGTCCTAATCGACACACCGGGCCAAATGGAAATCTTCGTATTCAGGGCTAGCGGGCCCCGGTTCATCGAAGGGCTCAAGACGCGGGGCCCCGTGGTCGGCGTATTCCTGGTGGACGGCGAGCTTGTCAAGTCCCCGGTGGACCTGGTGGTGGCCTGGCTCACAGGCCTAGTGGTACAGATGAAGATGGACATACCTGTGGTACCGGTGGTCAACAAGATGGACCTTGTGGAGGATGTAGGGTTCGTCAAGAAGCTAATAGAGGACCCCTTCTCGCTCCGCGACGAAATAGCTGAGAAGGCTTCAGGCCTTATAGCCGACGTAGCTCTGGACCTGGCCGAGATACTCGGTAAGTCTACCAGCGCCTTCAGGCTCGTAGGAATATCAGCTACCGGGAAGGAAGGATTTGAGGAGCTTCACAGCCTGGTCCACGAGGCGTTCTGCACTTGCGGTGACCTGTCCTAAAGGTACATGTATGCACAAACATTATTAGGCCTTTAGACCTTTAGTTCTTAGGGTCCAAATATGGGGGGTCTCAAAGTCTATATCTCCAGCGAAATCGAGAAAAAGTTCAGAATGTTGGCAATGAAGCTATACGGTTATGGCAAAGGATCGCTGAGCGTGGCCGCTGAGAAGGCGTTAAGCGAGTGGATAGCCAAGGTTTCCGAGGCACTAGAGGTCGTGGGCCCCTTGGAAGACCCTGTCGAGGCCATTTATGGCATGCTGAAACATGTGAAGAAGAGTAGCGTCGAACTCCAGCATGAGGTTGGAAAAATAAGGACTAGAAAAACCAGGTGACATGAGGTGTTCGTTGACTCTAACGTATTCTTAGAGGTTGAGCTGGCCCAGGAACACGGCGATGCCGCTAAGAATTTTCTGAGGAAAATTCAAAAAGGCTTGCTTAACGCATATACAAGTGAGTTTCACGTCGACAGCGTAGTTATAGTGATGGAAAACTACGGTGCCACTTGGAGAGACATAGCTGTCTTCCTGACCTCGCTCATCCAGTATAGGGGTTTGACTATCTACCCGCTAACGGTGTACGATAAGATCAAGGCCACAGAACTGATGAGAAGCTGGAACCTAGACTTCGACGATGCCCTGGCGGCATACATCATCAAGAAACTGGGTCTCAAAACCATAGTCTCCTACGACACTGACTTCGACAAGGTACCATGGCTTAAGAGGCTAACTCCGGAAGACCTTCTCTAGCTCCACTACTCTAGTATTCCCTTACGGCGGCTTCTCCCGCCCCCAAAGCTGTTGGAACTCCTCCTCCAGGCTTCTCTCCTCGACCTCGCCGTGGGGCTCCTTTTCGCGGAACACCCTGGCCTCGTACCTGTAGAACTCCACGTTTTGGTCTAACCAGCAGTGGGGAGGCATGCCTGCCTTGAGGCACGTCTCGGAGAGAAAGGTCTCGGGATCCCAGCCGTACTCCACAGGCACCTGGGGTAGTAGGAGGCCCCGGTAGATCCCCCTCGCCGCTACGAGGCCGTCGCGGCCTATCTTGACGCTCCTAAGCCTCTCCTCCGGGGTCCGGGGCATGGGTATCAGGGGTGAGAGCACGCTTACCTCGAAGGTCACGTTGTCGAGCTCGGCCGAGCTCATAGGCGGGAACCTGGGGTCGCTGACGGCTGATTCGACGGCCACCCGGGCAACGGTCTCGGCCAAGGGGTTCCTGGGCTCTATGAACCCTATGCACCCCCTGAGACTCCTATGCCTGTAGTCCTCGAACACCTCTATGGTGACGAAGGCTGCGCCAGGCCTCATCAACTTCTCGGGCGCATCGCTGGGCCTTAGCATTTCCCCCTTCTCGAAGTAGTGCTCGACGCTCCTCCTCGCAAGCCTGACCAGGTAGACTCCGTCCTCCAGGCTCAGCTCAGACGGATATATGGGCTCACCCATGCTCATCCCTCTTCTTCTAATCTGCTACGGACTCGTATAAGGGTCTCCTCTATACCCCTCCAGTGGCTCCCCCTCCAGTAGACCTTGCCGCACCTAATGCAGCGCCAGAACTCGTCATAGGTCTCGTACACCTTTGGGGGGACGAGGTCCCTGACATCGGGCTTGTACATCCTGGCAAGCTCGCCGTTGCAGGCCGGGCACCTACTCCTATCTGGATCTATCCCCAGCCTTATCCTAACAGTCCTGGCGACCTCGAGCAGGTACTCCTCCACGCTGATCCCGTCGATGAATATGCACCTCCACCCCCTCCTCCGGGCCCTCCGGCAAAGCCCCCTATCCTTGGTCAGGAGTATTCTGCCAGGGTCCTTCTCGAGCTGGCGGAGCACCCACCAGTCCTCCCTGTTCCCAGCATACAGGGTGTCGTA
>JALURJ010000191.1 GCA_027016915.1 Desulfurococcales archaeon
GTGATTCCTCCCGTCGTGGAGGTGGAGCTGGATGTGTCCTCCCTTAACAGTGCTCTTGTCCTCAATCCTGCAGAGCTTGAAGGAGGCCTCCTCCTTGGGTATGGGGTGAAGCTTGTAGAACTTTACGGGGTAGGGGATCACGCGGAAAACCTCTCCCGTGGGGATTATCTCGACGACATCCATCAACCCCACGGGGTATTTGTAGTTTTTCCGAACACGCCCATCGACCTTGATCGAGCCCTCTGCTATCACCTTCCGGGCCTCACGGGCGGTCTTGGCGTAGCCGAGAACGTCTCTTACGAGGATGAGGAGGGGGAGGCTCCTATCTATGGGGTGAGGCCCAGGGGAGGGCTTAACCGTCCAGGGATACTCCTTCCTAAGCACGGGCCAGAACTTGGGGGCCGCGAATGTCTTCAGGTGCCTCTTGCCGCCCATTCTCGCCATACCTTATCACCCGCTCTCCCCAGTCTGCACGGGTGCTTGGGATTCGGACAGGGCCTTTTTAGCCTTCTGCCTCCTCTCGATTATCGCCATCCTCCTTTTATCGCTGGTGTCAAGCGATATTATCATCACCTTTGAGGGGTGGATGGGGTAGAACTTAGGAGTCCCATCGGCCTTCCTGACCGTGACGCCGTCGATGTATATCCTAGTCTTCCTCAGATCAACCCTGACGACCTTGCCTTCGTGGCCTGCCCAGGTCCCCCTCATAACTCTTACAGTGTCTCCCTTACGCACCGGGAGGTTCCTTATGCCGAACTTTTCCCTAAGCTCGGGGCTTAGGGGGGCACTCATGAGTTTCTGCCTCTTGTGGAGAGGCGCTCTGAACAGGGCCTTCCGCTGCTTCTTCGGCTGCTTAGACCTTGTGAGGGGAGCCATCACCCACGCACCTCACACAACTATTGACGCTATATTGGCTATTCTGGGCCACCTCTCAGCCGCCTCCTTGGCTATGGGGCCCCTGATCTCGCTTCCCTTCGGGTTGCCTTCGGGTGTGATTATGACCACTGCGTTGTCCTCGAAGGCTACCCATGTGCCGTCGGGCCTCCTGAAGGGCCTCTTCTGCCTAACTATCACCGCTGGCATGATCTGCCTCCGCATCTCCGGGGTCCCCTTCTTCACGGAGACTATGACGAGGTCGCCCACCCCTGCGAACGGTATTCTACGGAGACGGCCTTTGTAGCCGGGGACCCCTATGATCATGACCTCCTTGGCGCCGCTGTTGTCGGCCACCCTAACGTAGGAGCCTACCTGGAGGCCCGCGTTAACCCTCCTCCTCGACATCGCGGCGCCTGCCTTCTTCTTAACCACCCTTACCACCCTCCACACGTCCTAGAACGGCTAGTACAACGAAGGAGACTGTTTTTGAGATGGGGCGTGTCTCGCCTATGAGGACGATGTCGCCCTCCTTAGCGTTTATGCATGGAGGGTTGTGGGCATGGATCTTGGAGCGGCGCCGTTCGTACCTCATGTACTTCCTGTCGTAGTGGAGGTAATCGCGGGCCACAACCACGGTCTTCTGCATCTTGGCGCTAACCACAACTCCCCTAAGCGTGAGCCCCCTAACCCTGAGGGTTCCGTGGAACGGGCAGTCCGGGTCGTCGCAGGTCCTCTCGGGGGGCTGTACGCCCGGTATGCCCACGTTCTTAACCCTTACAGGCACTACGTTCACCTCCTGCCCAACCGTTTAACCCTGTCTTCCGGCCTCCCTATCAGCCTGTCTCCGAGGACCATTATTTTTCCTCCTTCCGGGAGCGTGATTAGGAAGGTTGTACCCCTTTTAAGTATTTTCTTAACCCGTTCGCCGCTCCTTATCCACAAGGTGTTCATGGTCTCGTAGACTATAGTGCCCTCCACCCCCGCAACCGAGGGGTCTAGGCTGCTCTGAACCTTGGCCCGGAGGCCTATGAGCTCGTGGTACGCCAGGTTCCTGGCGGTCCTCCTCAAATCTACACTCCCTCCGCTAACAACCTCTTCAATGGAGACCTACGAGGGGTAATAATGGTTGTTCCCGCAGAGCTGGCTGGGGAGGGAGAACTGCCAGGTGCGAGGAAACTACCGTTTCTTCCCGGACACTCCGAGCTCTTCCTCCCTGTTAATCGTGAGTATCCGGGCTATGGATTTCTTGATGGCCCGTATCTTGCCCGGGTTATCCAGAGTGCCGGTCTCGGCCTGGAGCCTAAGCCTTATGAGCTCCGTGCGGAGCTCCTCAAGCTTTCTGAGCCTCTCCTCCCTGCTCATCTTCCTTATCTCACTGGGCTTGAGGCTCAACCTGCTCCACCTCCTCCGGCATCTTTATCCTTATATGGTCAACGGGCCTCACGGGTTTCGCTATTATAACTTCTATCCCGTAGATACCTGGCTTTAGGAGGGCGTGGGCGACGGCTCTGTCAACTATAACGTTTACCTGGTCGCCTGTCTTGTATATCCTGCCAGCACGGTACTTCTCATACCTGGCCCTCTCGCTGGTGAGCTTGCCGCTGATAACTATCTCAGCCCCCACAGCGCCGGCAGCCATTATTCTTCTAAGGGCTATGTATGCAGCCCTGCGGAAGTGATAGCCCCTCTCCAGCGCCATGGCGAGCCTGTAGGCCATGACCCTGGCGTTAAGCTCGGGGTTCTCCACCTCTGCCACCGTTATCTGGGGGTTCTCGATGCCGAAGTGCTTCTCAAGGGTCTGGGCCAGCTTCTTGATGGTTGCCCCGCGCCTCCCTATGATCATCGCTGGCCTGTCGGCGAATATTATGACCCTCGTGCCTATCGGGGTCTTCTGAACCTCGACGCCGGCGTAGCCAGCCCTGTAGAACTGCTTGGCCAGGAACTCGTCTATTTTTGTCCTGAGAATGCCGTGCTGGATAAAGTATCTCTTAATGTTGACCATCAGGCTACACCTCCGCGAGCACGACCTCCACGTGGCTGAGCCTCCTAAACCTGGGGGTGCTGCGGCCGAAGGCCCTAGGCATGTATCTCTTAAGGACGGGCCCCTTATGGACCGCCACGTGGACTATTTTGAGCCTCTCGAGGTCCAGGTCCTTCTGCTCGGCGTTGTTCTCAGCGTTTGCCAGGAGTTTTAGCATGTGCTTAGCAGCTTTGACAGGGTACTTGCCTATCGGCGTCCCCCACTTCTCGGCCAAGCCCCTCTTATGGGCCTGCTTACCCGTGTACCTGAAGACGGGCAGGGGCTCCTTCTTAGCCACAACCCTCTCCAGGAGCTTCTTGGCATCCTCCAGCCTCAAGCCTCTGATGGCCCTAGCTACTATGTACATCTTCTTGGGTGACACAGGCACGTCGCGGGCCACAGCCTTAGCTATCCGCGTCTCGTCCCGGTACTTCACTGAGTAGTGCCACCGAGGCATATCCATGGTCACCCGCTAAGCCAGTGGTGTGAAGATGGTCGCCGGTATATAAAAACTTCCCACAGGGGGTTGGGGAGAAGGAGGCTACTTAAGGCCCACGAACATCTTGGACCTCGTGGCCTTGAGGCCCGGTTCTCCGTGGGTCACCTGCCTGCAGGTTGGGCTGAACTCGCCCAGATAGTGGCCGATCATCTCAGGCACTATCTTGACGGGTACGAACTCCTTGCCATTGTACACGGCTATGGTGAGGCCCACCATCTCGGGGAGAACTATCATGTCCCTGACATGGGTCTTAACCACCACGGGCTTGCCTCCGCCGGAGGCCTTGCGCCTGGCCTTCCTGATCTTCTCCAGGAGCTTCCTCTGCGCGGGGGTAAAGCCTCTCAGAAGGCTTCTCCTCTGCCTAGCTGGCAGTAGCTTTACGA
>JALURJ010000192.1 GCA_027016915.1 Desulfurococcales archaeon
TCTGAACTCATGGACCATGCACCTCGGTGAGAAGACACGACCCATAGTGTCTAGGGGACATATCGGTTAGACCAGCTTATTATTTTTATTCTGATTATACGACAATGGGACCATCTTAGCTTGCCGTGCATCATAAGGCGCAGCAAGTTCTGGGCCTGCGGCAGGTTTGGGAGAAAAGAGGAGGAGGTGGGGGCTAGCGACCCGCCTCCAGCAGCCTCCTGAGGTGCGTTGTCTCTATAACGTTGCCAGTTATCTTCATCTTACCCCTAATGAAGGCGGCCATGGCGTCCAGCTCGCCTTTAAGGATCTGCTCCAACACCGACTTCTCCATTATTAGCGTGGCCGTGGGCGAGGGGTGGGTCCCTGCCTCGATCTTCAGCTCGCCGCCGGAGAACTCGATGTAGAAGGGCTCACCGTCAGGGATATTGAACTGGAACACCTTGTTCCAAGTCTTGATCTCGTCTCCCATCTTCTCCTTGGCTTTCTCGTAGATCTGGGTGAAGGCCTGCCTCACCTCGTCTATCACGGCAGAACACCGGGGTTATACTGGCTGTACGCCTTTAAAAGCGTTGAACCCCCGCCCTCGGGCTGCCGGGCTGAAGCCCGGGATCCGCCCCCAAAGTTTAATTTCCGCAAATAACAGTTGGTGGTTGGTGTCCCTGTTTTGGGTAGGCAGGTAGCAATAGTTGGTGTTGGACATTCTAAGTTCGGCACGAGGCACGACGTAAACATGGCGGAGCTGGCTTGGGAGAGCATTAGGCAGGCGCTCGACGACGCTGGGGTTGGGCAGGAGGACATAGAGTACTTCGTTGTAAGCAACGCTGGGGGCTGGAGCAGCGAGCCGCTCCCGGCAGTGGTCATAGGCGAGTATGCTGGCCTTAACCCCAAGGGGACCGTGAGGGTTGAGGCGGCCTGCGCCTCGGGCAGCGCCGCGTTAAAGCTGGCCCACGACATAGTGGCCAGCGGGCAGGCCGACATTGTGCTAGCCGTCGGTATAGAGAAGATGAACGAGTCCCCCACACCCACAGTGGTGGAGTACATCGGCAGGGCTGGCAACTTCTTCTGGGAGTTCCAGAACTTCGGCCTCACCTTCCCAGGCTACTACGCACTCTACGCCACTGCCTACATGCACCGGTACGGAGCCACCGAGGAGGACCTATGCCGTGTTGCCGTCAAGAACCACTACTATGGCGCCAGGAACCCCAAGGCCCAGTTCCAGCGGGAAATCACCGTGGAGGCGTGCATGGGCTCCCGCTACGTTGCCTGGCCCCTCAAGCTATTCGACTGCTCCCCCATAACCGACGGCTCCGCCGCCGTGATAGTGGCCAGCGAGGAGATAGCCAGGAAGCTCACCGACACGCCTGTCTGGATAAGAGCCATAGGCGCGGCCAGCGACACTTCTAACCTAAGCAAGAGGACTGACTTCACCAGCCTCCGCGCAGCAGTGGAGGCGGCCAGGATGGCCTACAAGAAGGCGGGCATAGACCCCGAGAACCCGGTGAAGCACATAGACGTCGCGGAGGTGCACGACTGCTTCACCATAGCCGAGATCCTGGCCTACGAGGACCTGGGCTTCGCCAGGAGGGGTGAGGGCGTCAAACTTGTCAGGGAGGAGCAGACCTACATAGGCGGCCTCATACCCGTTAACCTCAGCGGAGGCCTGAAGGCAAAGGGCCACCCCATAGCGGCCACCGGCGTCAGCATGGCGGCCGAGCTCGCCAGGCAGCTGAGGCAGGAGGTGGAGAAGGAGAGGCAGGCCCCCATCAACAAGGGGGTGGCGCTGGCCCACAACGTGGGCGGGACGGGCCACTACGCCTACGTAACCATACTCTCCCTGGAAAAACCGTCCAAGTAGGTAGGGGGTGAAGGGTATGAGCAAGTCCCAGAAGGAGATGATGGAGGAGGCCCTCAAGCAGCTCCGCGTGTTCGTGGAGTCCATAAAGAAGAGCACGGGGCTACCCATAGTGCCTGACCAGAAGTCCGGCGCCGCCCTCTGGTACGACCAGAGGGAAATAACCAACAAGTACCTGGTCTCGGTCGACAGGATCAGGCCCTTCTACGACGGCCTCATGGACGGCAAGCTGATGGCCACCAAATGCAAGCACTGCGGCCAGCTGTACTTCCCACCCCAAGTCGACTGCCCCAAGTGCCGGAAAAGCGACGTGGAGTGGGTGGAGCTCAGCGGCGAGGGGGAGCTTGTCACCTATACCGTCATCAACATCAAGCCAGCCAGCTTCGCCCACTACCCTGACTACACCGTGGGCATAGCCAGGCTCAAGGAAGGCATCAACGTGACCGCTTGGGTTAGAGGAGAGCCCGAGAAGCTGAGGATAGGCATGAGGGTGAAGATAGAGGTCGTGAGGAGGAAGCCTGAAGGCTACCTAACCTACGAAATAGTGCCCGCGGAGTAGCACATCCTACAATAATACCATTATTTTCATTGTTTACAACATTTTTTATAAAAATCTCACATAATCTATTAAAACTGGCCCGCAGTATTCAATGGTGGTGTAAAAGTATGGTATTCCCATTCACCAGCCTACAAGACTTTAGAGTGGAGATCACGGAGGAGCACGAGCTCTTCAGGAAAATGATCCGAGAGTTCGTTGAGAAGGAGGTCGAACCCCTGGCTATGGAGATCGAGAAGAACAACAAGATCCCCGAGGAGCTTTTCGACAGGGCCCGCGAGCTGGGCTTGTTTGGCATAGGTGTTCCTGAGGAGTATGGAGGGCAGGGGGGAGGTCAGCTCCTCACAGCGATCCTCATGGAGGAGATATCCAGGGTTAGCCCTGCCTTCGCCACCGCCATAGCGGTTAAGGGCCTCTTTGTGGTGCCCATACTTTTGTTCGGAACTGAGGAGCAGAAGAAGAAATACATACCTCCCGTAGCGAGGGGCGAGAAGTTCGCAGCCCACGCCAGCACCGAGCCGGAGGCCGGCAGCGATGTTGCCGGGATCAAGACTACAGCCAAGAAGGTCAATGGGTACTGGGTGCTCAACGGCAGAAAAATGTTCATAACGGGCGCCGACAAGGCCGACTACTTCGTGGTCTCCGCCAGGACAAGCCCGCCGCCCGACAGGAAGCAGAGGTGGAAAGGCCTAACGTTCTTCATAGTTGAGAGGGATTGGCCTGGCGTCAAGATCGGGCAGAAGATAAATGTGACAGGCCTCAGGGGCGAGCACCCCAGCGAGGTGATCCTCGAGGACGTCAAAGTCCCTGAGGAGAACGTGCTGGGACCCATAGGCGAGGGCTTCAAAGTCGCAGTAGAGACCTACGACCACGGCAGGATAGGCATAGCCGCCCAGGCCGTCGGCATAGCTCAGGCGGTGTTCGAGAAGAGCCTAAACTACGCCTTGCAGAGGTACGCCTTCGAGAGGCCCATCATAAGCTTCGAGGGCGTGGCCTTCAAGATCGCCGACATGATGATAAAGCTGGAGGCAGCCAGGCTCCTCACCTACTGGGCAGCCACCCTGGCCGATCAGGGCAAGAAGGAGTACGTGATAGCCGCCTCCCTGGCCAAGACGTTCGCCACCGAGGTGGCAGAGGAGGCTGCGGCGAAGGCCATCAAGATCCACGGCGGCTATGGCGTCGACATAGAGACAGGCGTGGAGAGGTTCCTGAGGGACGCACTGATAACCACCATCTACGAGGGCACCAACGATATCCAGAGAATAACCATTATACGCCAGATACTGAGGCAGGTGTTCGGCACCTCCCTCAGACTAATGTAGCCCTAAAACCCTGCGAGGTGTGATGAGATGGGTGTAGAGAACATTAAGAGGATAATCGTGGTGGGAGCAGGGACAATGGGCCACGGCATAGCCGAAGTAGCAGCCATGGCTGGCTACGAAGTGTACCTGGCCGACATAAGCGACGAGATCCTGAAGAACGCACTTGAAAAGATAAAGTGGAGCCTGTCAAAGCTCAGCGAGAAGGGGGTCCTAAGGGAGGGCATAGATACTGTGATGGCCAGGATAAAGCCCATAGTGAACCTGAAGGACGGGGAGTACACCGAGGAGTTCGCCAAAGCCCTCAGCGAGAGCGACTTCATGATAGAGGCGATACCCGAAAAGCTGGACCTCAAACAGCAGCTCTTCAGGTTCGCCGACGAGCACATGCCTGGCCACGCCATACTCGCAACCAACACGAGCAGCCTCCCCATAACGGAGATAGCCTCAGCCACAAGGAGGCCCGACAAGGTTGTAGGCATGCACTTCTTCAACCCGCCGCCCCTCATGCCCCTGGTCGAGATCATCAAGGGCGCAGAGACAAGCGACTCCACCCTTGACACAACCTTCCAGCTGGCCAAGAAGTTCGGGAAGCAGCCCGTCGTTGTGCACAAGGACGTCCCCGGCTTTATAGTCAACAGGATCCTGGGCAGATTTATGAACGCCGCCTGCTGGGCAGTGGTCAGGGGTGTAGGCGACCATGTTGCGGTGGACTCAGCCATCAAGTACAAGCTCGGCTTCCCCATGGGTCCCTTCGAGCTGGCCGACTACAGCGGTATAGACATATTCTACTACGTGTTCAAGGCTATGAGCGAGAGGGGCTTCAAGGCTAACCCATGTCCTCTGTTCGCCGAGAAGTTTGAGGCCAAGGAGCTCGGCATGAAGACGGGCAAGGGCTTCTACCAGTACCCGGCGCCGGGCAAGTACTCTAGGCCAACGATCCCCAAGGAGGCGGGCGAGAAAGTTGACCCCATAATAATACTGGCCCCAGCCGTCAACGAGGCAGCCTACCTGCTCAGGGAGGGCATAGCCTCCCGGGACGACATCGATAAGGCGATGAAGCTGGGCCTGGGCTGGCCTAAAGGAGTATTCGAGTTCGCTGACGAGTTCGGCATAGACGCCATTGTGGAGACCCTTGAGAAGCTGAAGAAGGAGACGGGCTGGGACGAGTATGAGCCAGACCCCCTGCTCAAACAGATGGTCCAGGAGGGCAAGCTGGGCAGGAAGGCTGGCAAGGGCTTCTACGAGTACGCCGCTGTGGAGGAGAGGCAGAAGGAGAACCTAATAGTAAGGCTAGAGCCCCCCATAGCCTGGATAGTGCTCAATAGGCCCAAGAAGCTTAACGCGCTGTCGCCCAAGCTTCTCAAGGAGCTGGGCGAGGCGCTGGACGAGCTGGAGGAGGATGAGAAGATAAGGGTTGTCATAATAACTGGTGCGGGCAGGGCCTTCAGCGCGGGTGCCGACGTAACCGGGTTCATGGGCATAAGCCCCTTCAAGGCAGCCATATACTCCAGGAAGTTCCAGGAGCTACTCTTCAAGATCGAGTACTACACTAAGCCCGTCATCATGGCCATCAACGGCTTCTGCCTCGGGGGAGGCCTAGAGCTAGCCATGGCCGGAGACTTCAGGATAGCCTCAGAAATGGCGATGCTGGGCCAGCCCGAGATAAACCTAGGCTTCATACCTGGCGCAGGAGGCACCCAGAGGCTGCCTAGACTGGTGGGCATCAGCAGGGCCAAGGAGCTGATATATACCGGCGACATGATACCTGCGCAGGAGGCGGCGAAGATAGGGCTCGTCGACAGGGTGGTGCCCCCCGAGAAGCTGGAGGGCGAGGCCAGGGCCTTCGCCCTCAAGTTGGCCGAGAAGCCGCCGCTAGCCCTGCTCGCAGCCAAGTACTCGATCCACATGGGCCTGGAGTCCAACATCTGGACCGGCATGGCTCTGGAGAGCTCCTTCTTCGGCCTACTATTCAGCACAGACGATGTTGCCGAGGGCGTGGCCGCGTTTCTGGAGAAGAGGAAGCCCAAGTTCAAGGGCCGCTAAGAAAATCTACTCTATTTTTTCCACATACCCCCTTCTTTCAGCCGGAGGGCGAAAATATTATCACATAATTAATGATAATAGAGGACTGGTGTTCCTAGGGTGGGAAGGAGAGGACTACCCCTTCTAGTTATATCCATAATCATAGCATCGCTGCTGGGATACTTGGCTGTGGGGAACCCACAGGTTGCAGCGATCTCCGACCCCGTCCACGGGCTTTGGGGCAGCATACCCTCATCTAAGCACCCTACAGGGACCCTGAGGCTCCCGGGACTGAACTCCGAGGTTGTGGTGGTCTGGGATAAATGGGGTGTGCCCTACATCTTTGCCGAGACCGAGCGCGACCTCTACTACGCTTTCGGCTTCATCCAGGGCCTGGACAGGATGTTCCAAATGGACTTTATGCGCAGGGTGGCTGAGGGAAGGCTAAGCGAGCTCCTGGGCGACGCGGCCTACGAGACCGACGAGTTTTTCAGAATACTGGGCCTTCACCGAGCCGCCCAGCAGACCCTGGAATCCATGAAGACCACCAGGGACATGAGGCGCTACTACGAGGTGCTTGAAGCCTTCTCTGAAGGAGTAAACACGTATATAGAATGGGCTAAGAGGCACGACATGCTTCCCCCAGAGTACAGGCTTCTAGGAGCAGAGCCGGAGCCCTGGAGGCCGCTTGACAGTCTCGCCATAGGCAAGCTGGTTGCCTGGGGTCTTGCCGGGAGCTTCAGTGACGTCGAGCTCAAAGCCTTCCTCGACGCCAACGGGTACGAGGCGCTATTCGAGCTGGGACTACTGGAAAGGCCCCTCAACACAGCGATTCTGGAAGGCGTCGATGACGCCGTGTATCCCCGCGGGTCATGGCTCAACGCGACCTACACAGGGTCGGCCCAGCTCTCAGTCTCTCCCAAGTACTTGGTGTGGGTGGAGAAGGCAGAGTCCCTGGCGAGGAGCATAGTGGGCAACGCAGCCTCCAACAACTGGGTGATCTCGGGCAGGCTTACAGACACAGGATACCCCATCCTCGCCAACGATCCCCACCTCTCCCTCCAAGCGCCGCCCACCTGGTACGAGGCGTGCCTGGTGCTGCGGGGAAGAGGTTGGATTGTTAGAGGGGTCACCTTCCCAGGCCTCCCCGTCATAGTCATAGGGAGAAACAACCACGTGGCATGGGGCTTCACCAACGTCGGCGCTGACGTAGCCGATTTCTACTACTACGTGTGGAGGGGGAACAAGTACCTCTATAGAGGCGAATGGCTTGAGCCCCAAACCATAGTGGAGGAGATCAGGATCAGAACGGGCTCGGGCTACAGAGTTGTCAGAGTCAAGGTAAACATAACGATCCACGGACCCCTCATCGAGAAGTATGGGGAGCGCTACGCACTTAGATGGACGGGGCTCCAGCCGACCTACGAATACGTAGCGCTATACCTGATGAACTACGCCACCAACATATACGACTACATGGAGGCCCAGAAGTACTTCATGGTCCCGGCCCAGAACGCTGTCTACGCCGACACGGAGGGCAACATAGCCTACTATCCGGCGGGACTCTACCCCATCAGGGACAACCTACCCACAATCAGGGCTCGGGGCAAGGCTATACCCAACTACGGGTTCCTACCTTTCAACGGGAGCAGGGGGGAGGGTGAGTGGGTCAGCTACATACCGTTCGACAAGATACCCCACGTAGTGAACCCTGAGAGAGGCTTCATAGCCACAGCCAACAACGCGCCGGTTCCGGCCGGGGACTACAAGTACTACCTGGGGTGGCACTGGGCCGATAGGTTCAGGCATGATAGGATCGTTGAGATGATCCAGGAAACGCTTGAGACGAAGGGCAAAATATCCATAGAGGATGTTATGAGGATGCAGACCGACTACAGGAGCCTGGCAGCCGAGACCTTCGTGCCCCTACTCCTCCAGGCCCTTGACACCGTGTCAGGCAGCCTCACCGACGCCGAGAAGCAGGTGGTGGAGATGATGAAGAACTGGGACTACGTCATGGATCCCGAAAGGCCTGAACCCGCCATATACACTTACTGGCTCAAAGAGTTCTACGACAAACTTTGGGAAGACGAGTACGAGGCGGCAGGGATCGAAGGCACGTTCCTACCCCTAGAGGCCGCCGAACTCGTCCTGAGGGGTGAGCTGGAAGAACCCGGCAGATATGCCAAGTGGGCTGACAAGCCCATAGGCGAGCTCGTCCTGGAGGCCCTTAGAGGAGCTATGTCGAAGCTCTCCGAGGACACCGGAACCAGCGATCCGGCGAAGTGGAGGTGGGGAGGCATACACATTTACGCCTTTGACCACGTGTTAGGCGGTGTGCTATCCTGGCTTAACTACCCGCGCCACCCGGCCCCTGGAGGCTTCTTCACCGTAAACGTGGCGCCCGGGCTACAGGTGAAGAACGGGCCGAGCATACGCTATATAGCCGACATGAGGCCCGGCGAGACGGGATACCTGACCCTTCCCGGCGGGAACTCGGGGCACCCCTTCAGCACCCACTACTACGACCAGCTGGAAATGTGGGTCAAAGGCGAGTATAAGGTGTTGCTAATGCCCATGAACCCCGACGAAGTAGGAGGGGTCGAAACCCTTAAGCTCGCACCTGGAGGTGGCTAGCCGTGGCAATGGCTGGAAAATATAGACCCCTGATAGCCGTCCTGCGGGGGATGCTGCTTGGAGCAGCGATATACTGGCTCGCCGCTGCCGCGGACATTGAGAAGGTCCACATAGTACTAGCGCCCCTGCTGGCTGGAATGATGGGTTCCCACTGGCCCGGAAGGGTGGCATGGAGGCTGGCTGGAGGAGGTTTCTCCGCCCTCCTCTCGGCGTTGCTAGTGCTCATATATTACTTCGCCGTAGCGCCGTATGCTGCTGGAAAAGTGCTGACTATAGGAGTGCTGGGGATTGTGCCGTTCCTCATAGCCGTGGTGTTCGGAGTACTTGGTGCAGCGATATGGGAAGGCGTTAGAAGGACCTTCTTAGAAGGGCTAGAGACCAAAACCAGCGGCCCATAGCTTTTTCTTTCCTCGGGGTAAGGACCCATTATCTTACTCGTTTCGCCAGGTCTCTAGCTATGATCATGAGCTGAACCTCGTTGGTACCCTCAGCAATCTCGGCGGCTTTGGCGTCCCTGTAAAGCCTTGAGACCTTCGAGGCTGTAAGGAGTCCGCGGCCACCCATAACCTGCACCGCTATTCGTGTAGCCTTCACGGCGAGGCGTGCTGCGAGGAACTTCGCAATGGATGCGTGTAGCAGTATGTTTTCACCCTTGTCGTGAAGCTCCGCCGTACGGCGGATCAACGCTTTCACCGCCTCGACCTCCGCCGCCACCTCGGCCAGGGGGAAGCTTACTGCCTGGTTCTCGAATATCGGTCTCCCGAAAGACTTTCTCTCCAACGCCCACCTAACAGCCTCTTCGAGAGCCCCTTCAGCTATCCCCAGAGCTATTGATGCGAAGGGGAGCCTCCCAACGCCCAAGCCCACAACTGCCGGTTTGAAGCCCTCGTTCTCCCTTCCTAGAACCCTGGATGAAGGCACCTCCACCCCCTTCAGCAGCACCCTGGCTAGGCCTGTGCCCCTGAAGCCCATGAGGTCCAGGGGCTCTCCCACCTCCACACCCTCAGCCTTGTCTAGTGCGAAGAGGGTCAGGGCCTTATGCCTTGCCTCGAGGGGTCCTGTTCGGGCGAGAACTATGAAGGTGTCAGCGTATAATGCGTTGGTTGTGAAGAGCTTCTCCCCCTCCAGCACGTAGGTGTCGCCCCTCTTCTCAGCCCTGGTTTCGATGGATGCCAGGTCGCTGCCAGCCCCGGGCTCCGTGAAGGCTAGGGCGAGGATCCTCTCTCCCCGGGCGGCGCCGGGCAGTATCTCCTCCCTCGCCTCCTCCGAGCCGAACTTCTCGACGAAGTACGCGCTCATGCTGTGGACGAATATTATGTGGGCTATGCTGGGGCTCTCCCTAGCTATGAGTCTAAGGGCGTCCATGAAGTCGGAGAAGGGGAGCCCCCAGCCCCCGTACTCCCTCGGTATGGGGAGCCCGAAGACGCCGTGCCCGGCAGCGTCTCGGAAGAACTCGGGCGGCGCAACGTTGTCCCTGTCTATGCTCTCAGCATACCTGGAGACCACCTTCTCCACAAATCCTGACACTATAGTGGAGGCATCGCATTCCACGGCAGAACACCGTATCTGTAGAGTAACCGTTAATAATTATCGTTTCCGCTGATAAACCGGGTGCCTTCTATGCCTAGGATGACCAGGATCACGGACACACTATACTGTGTGGACGTCACGCCACCCGAGCTGGGCGTCCCCTTCATATGCTCCTACATAGTAGTTTCCCGGGGCGAGGCAGCCGTAATCGAGACAGGCCCCACATCGTCCACCGAGATCCTGGTAGAAGCACTCAACCAGCTTGGCGCCGAGGTAAAAGCCGTCATCCCCACTCACATACACCTGGACCACGGGGGCGGGGTCGGCTCCCTCCTCAAGCACCTGGAGTCTGCCAAGGCCTACGTGCACCCCAGAGCAGTGAAGCATCTAGCCGACCCAGCCAAGCTGTGGGCCGCCGCCAGGTATGCGCTAGGCTGGCTGGCGGAGGTCTACCAGGCCCCCGAGCCAGCGCCGCGGGAGAGGCTTGTAGCTGCCGAAGACGGTGCGAAGATAAGGGTTGGGGACATGGAGCTGAGAATAGTGCACACGCCGGGCCACGCTTCGCACCATCAATCCATACTTATGGAGGATGGCACTCTCTTCGTCGGCGACTCGGCAGGGATCTACATAGCCCGTGAAAACTACGTGATACCGACCACCATGCCCGTGATAAGGCTGGACCTATACCTGGAAAGCCTTGAGAAACAGATCGCCCTGAACCCCTCGAGAATAGCGTACACGCACTACGGCGTGGCTGAGAACGGGGTAGGGGTGCTGCGCAGACATAGGATCCAGGTTGACGCCTGGGTTAGGGGTGTGAGGGAGGCGCTGGAGGCCGGGGAGGAGAGCAACGAGGCCATACTTGGAAGGATAGCCAGATACGACCCTGAGGCGGAGAAGCTGAAGGGCATAGTTGGGAAGAGCAGGGCCTACGAGATCCTCGTCCGCCTATCCGTGGAGGGCCTGGTGATGGAGGTTAGACGCCAGATGCAGGGCTAGCACGGGCCTTCTCCAAGTACTCCTCTATCCTCCTAACAAGATCCCCGGGGAGCTCCACCGCCTCCCCCTTCTCCCTGCTGGCCGACACCACGACGATCTCGCACTCGGCCGAGAGCCTGCCCTCATCCTCGTTGTAGATGGCTATCCTGTACCGAATATGCCTCCGCCCCAGCTCCAGGTCCACAAGCTCCAGCCTGGCGGTTTGGTTGAAGCGGAGCGGCCACCTATACCTGCAGGAAGCATGAACCCTTGGAAGCCACACGCCTAGATGCCTGAAGCTGCCGAAGGGTAAGCCTATAGC
>JALURJ010000193.1 GCA_027016915.1 Desulfurococcales archaeon
GATAGTTCACGGCGACCTCACGACATCCAACGTTATAGATACGGGTTCGCGCCTGGTCCTTATAGACTTCGGCCTCGCCTACAAGACCGGGAGGCTGGAGGACCGGGGTGTAGATGTCCACGTCCTGCTCCGCGCCCTGGAGAGCACCCATCCAACCCTCGCCGAGAGGCTCTACCTCGAGTTCCTGGAGGGCTACGCCGAGGAGGCCGGGGCCAGCGAGGCTGGGAAAGTGTCGGACAAGGTTAGGGAGATAAGGCTGAGGGGCAGGTACATAGAGGAGCGGAGGATGAGAGGCTCTTGAAGCTCTACTTCGCCACCAGCAACAGGCACAAGTATGAGGAGGCAAGGCGGGTCCTCTCAGAGTACGGGGTCGAGCTGGTGCAGCTCACCAGCGTTCCCAAACTGGAGATCCAGGGTGAGAGCCTCGCCGACATAGCGTTGAACGCTGCAAGGACAGCCTACCTAAGGCTTGGCGAGCCCCTGATAGTGGAGGATGCAGGCCTCTACATCGAAGCCTTGAAAGGGTTTCCCGGCCCCTACTCGAGCTACGTGTACAAGACCCTGGGGTGCCGGGGGATACTTAGGCTCCTCGAAGACGAGGAGAGGAGGGAAGCGTATTTCGAGTCGGCGGTTGCAGCAATCATCCCGCCCTACGAGGAAGTCTTCGTGGCCCGGGTCCACGGCGTGATAGCAGCTGAACCCCGGGGTGAGGGAGGCTTCGGCTTCGACCCCATATTCATACCCCGCGGCGAGGCCAGGACCTTCGCTGAGATGGGAGTGGAGGAGAAAAACAGGTTGTCCCACAGGGCCCGGGCGCTACGCATGCTAGGCGAATGGCTTCGGAGCAGAAAAATTAAAAGAGCCCAGCTTTAACAAACCCCGAATGCAAGCGAGGCCTAGCAGAACAGGGGTTGGTGCAGGATGAATAAGCGTAGGGAGAAGGGACAGTCGCACTCGACGAGGCCTGTCAGGATAGGGCCGCCCAAATGGGTTAAGCTCAGCCCTGAAGAGGTCGAGATGCTAATAGTGGAGCTGGCCAAGAAGGGTTACACTGCCTCCATGATAGGCATTATTCTCCGCGACCAGTACGGCATACCGCTGGCCAAGCATGTGATAGGCAAGAAGATAACCAAGGTCCTCGAGGAGCACGGCTTGGCGCCCGAGATACCTGAGGACCTATTCCAGCTGATAAAGAAGGCTGTTAACCTGAGGAGGCACCTAGAGGAACACCCCAAGGACCTCCACGCCAAGAAGGGCCTCATGGACCTGGAGTCGAAGATTAGGAGGCTTGTCAAGTACTATAAGAGGACCGGCAAGCTGCCCCCCGACTGGAAGTACGACCCTGAGAAGGCGAAGCTCCTGGCAAAGCTTTAGCACGGCCCTGGAAACCCCTTTTATATCGTACCCGGCATTTTAACTCTGGAGAAACAGTTATGCTTAGCGGCTTCATAGACGGGACAGCCCTGGTGTCCGAGGCCCAGGGCAGGGTCTCGGAGCTCCTAAACACTGCCATCAGGAACAACACCCATGTGAGGGTTAGGTTCGCCCCAACACTTGACGCCACCCTGGCGGCAGGCATAGTAGTATACTTCCTCGAGGCGGGAGGCCTCAGAACCATCGCCAGGCCGGAGCCTTGGCTTGAAGAGGTGGAGAAGGACGAGCCCACCATGCTGGTGGGGCTTCCCATTCCCAGCGGCTCCCCTCCCGAAGGAGTATACCTCTATATAGGCTCCAGGGATGTTAAGAGGGTGCCCCTCAGATCCAAGGTAGTGATAAAGGATACGTCCACCACAGCCATAATGGCCCGGATATTCTCCCACCCGCTCACATCTAGGAGATACCCCCGCTCCAAGTACTCGACCATAATTGCCGCCTACTCCCTCGGCCTAGACGTGGGCGAGCAGAGGAGCCTGAGCGGCCTGGAGAAGAAGATTGCCGAGGAGCTCGCCAAGGATAACGTGGTTTACTCGCTCCGCCCCGTGTTCCTCCTCCCCAGGCTGCCGAGTGAGACGGTTAAGCGGGCTCTAAGCCTCTCCCTCCTCCCATACCTGCCAGGGGTCTCGGGGAGAGAGGAGGAGGCCGCCAGGGTGTTGGAGGAGAGGGGCATACCACCCGACTCCACCTACGACTACTTCGGCACTGCCGAGAACATGGCCGGGCTGTTCGACCTCCTCCTAGGCCTCATGAAGACAAGGTACTCCAGGAGAACCAGCGACCTTAAGGGCATGGTGGCAGGCGAGTCCTACTACCTCAAGGATGGCGGCGAGGCGATGTGGGATCTCAGGGAGGCTTCGGTGGTGCTTGAGGCCCTGCTCGATTCTGCAGGCGTTGCCCCGATCCTTGGATACGTCTGCATAGGGGAGACTACGGACCCCCAGCTCTACTCCTTTTACCTTGAAAGCGTTTTCCCGCAGGTTGTAGCCATAGTCGAGAAGGCATCCAAAGAGCCCGGCTTCCTAGAGGAGCTCTACTCGCAGAAAAGGGTGAGGGTCTGGGGCTTCAAGTGGAGTGGCAAGCCGCCGCTAAGCCTCATACGCAAGATACTCTACTCGATGGGGCTGGTTGGGAGCCGAGACTCTGTGGTGCTGGAGGAGGGCGGCAAGCTCTACGTGACCTACCAGCAGGCCTACACGCTGGGCCATGTCTTCACAGAACCCTTCTGGAGTTGCGCTGAACCGGTGGACGAGGTGTGGCTAAGGCTTGACGGGCCGGAGTGCCTCGTTAAGGGGTAGGCTGGAGCTCAGGGTAGGGCTGGGCGATAGCCGCCTGGCCTCCGCGGTGGCAGCGGCCCTGAGGCCGGACGACCGCGACGCTCCGAGCGGGGTGACTCTGAGGCAGAGGGTTGAGGGCAGCCAGATAATCTACGAGGTTTCCTTCGAGGGCGGGGCCAGGATCCTCTACACTGTGAGGAACATAGCAGACGAGCTCCTAGAGCATATGGGTGTGGCGGCGAGAAGCGTACAAGATATTAGGTAGTGGGAATGCTTATTTACTCCGCCAGGAAAACTGGCGGTGCGTGATAGGGGATGCCAGCGCCAAGGGTGTCGGGTAGGGACAGGTGGAAGCTCAAGAAGTGGTACACGGTCATAGCCCCAAAGGTGTTCGGCGAGGCCGTAGTGGGCACCACTCCTGCCGACGACCCGCTGAAGCTTATAGGCAGGGTTCTGGAGACCACGCTCTACGACCTTACGGGAGACTTCACCCAGGTCCACGTGAGGCTCTACTTCCAGATAGTGGAGGTGGAGGGCGAGACTGCTAAGACCAGGTTTAAGGGCCACGAGCTGGCCAGGGACTACATGAAGAGCCTAACCAGGAGGAAGAGCAGCAAGGTTCAGGGCATATTCAACGTGGCGACCAAGGACGGCTACGGCCTCAGGGTAACGGTTACTGCCTTCACCTCCTACAGGTGTAAGTCCTCCCAGAAGAGGGCTATAAGGAAGATAATGGGCGAGATAGTCACCAAGAGGGCCTCCGAGATGACCCTTGACGAGCTTATCCAGGCCATGCTGTTCGGAAAGCTCTCCATGGAGATCTTCGAGGCAGCCAAGAAGATCTACCCGCTCAGGAAGGTGGAGATATACAAGTCGAAGCTCCTCACGATCCCTGGGCCCAGCGGCCCCCAGCCAGCCATTGTCGTGTCGCCGCTCATGTATAAGAGGAGGTAGGCCCCCACCCAACACCTAGATTATTATCCTGCCCACCGCTTCTTCTTCACTGGGGCGCGGAATGGAGTGCAACTACGTGCTTGTCACAACGCTGCTAGGGTT
>JALURJ010000194.1 GCA_027016915.1 Desulfurococcales archaeon
CACGTAGGGCGACGGCCTGATGCGGAGCTCGTTGGGATCGGCGCTGAAACTTATCCCGGAAAGGCTGTCTCCATAGGACATCTGGACAAGATGGTACAAGTCCTGCCAGAGAGGTGAGAGCACCCTGTATCCGAGGCCAGTGGTCAAGACAGCGGCTGCAGAGGTCCAGAAGGTTGTTATTGCTAGCTCCTTCATTGCACGGAAGAGGGGCTGCAGGATGGGCAGGTGCATCTCCACATATGTCTTCGTGATGGGGTTATACACGGACAGCTTGCCAGAAAGGATGTAGTAGTGCCACTTCCCAGGGTGGATCAACTTGCCGCCCACGTTTATGACCCTGTCGGTAGTGTAGCCTATGCCTATGTAGAATCCTCCGAACTTCTTGTTCTCGGCGATCTTGATGAGGTTACCGTAAATAGTCTTCCCCTCCTTGCCCAGGAACTCGTACTCGAAGCCTATCAGCGTCTTATAGTTGTCGAGAAGCTTGAGCTTCGGTATCTTTATGGTGGCCAGCTCTTTCAAAACTACCTCCGTGACCTCCCTCCCATTCTGGATGGCCTTCCTCACCTCCCACTTTATCAGCGGGAACTTCTCGATCTCGAATTTGAAGAACTTGTGGAACGTGTGGACGCCACGAGCATTGAGGACCTCCGCCATCATCCTGGCCTCCTTGAACGCCTCCACGCCCGACTCCCAGACCCGCAGAGTGTTCCTACCCGCGATCGCCAGGTTAATCGTTGCCTTCTTGAGCCCGTACTCTAGACCATGCACAGCTTTGCCTATGCTGAGTCCATCCATCAAGAACATCTCCACGTTAGCGGCCACGTAGCCTATGGTCTTCCCGACGGCCTGGTACTCGTTCTCCGTCTCGAGGTCTACGAGGTCAAACGTTACGGCCTTGATGACCCCCTTGCCCAGGCCTATGAGGCCCTGGGCGGATGTCTCCAGGAACTCCTTGGGCTTGAAGAACTCCCTGACATACCATAGGAGCCCGGGCTCCCCGCTCTCATGGAGGTCTAGAAGTAGGGGTTCAAGCCTCAGCACGCCGCCCCCAGGCCTGCTCACCGTATTGTCGGCCTTGAGCTCTTCGCCGCCAGCCCCGAGAACCATGGCCACAACCGTCTCATTGTACATCCAGTTGCCCATGGCCATCTTGAAGGATACGATGTCAAGGTAGTCGGCTAAATAGGGGTTGCTCTCCCACAGCCTCACCAGTGCGTCGTTCAGCTCGTCCTCCGGCATCCTCGCCAGATCCATCACAATGCTGGCCAGGTAGTCGTTGTACATTCTGAGCGCCGCATCCACGACGAGATGGGGTGCCTCGCTCTCCTTGTACTGACTCCAAGCCTTCTCCCACAGGGCTGGAGGCAGTGCTGCTATTTCCATGGGTACCGCTCCGTGCGGCGCCCGCTCTAGGCCCAGCTTTCTATAGGGGCTCTCGGGATCCGCCAGCTCCGCCGTTACCTTCATGTAGATGTCTATCCTCCTAGTCTCCAGGGGCTTAATTTTTAGAACCGTTGCGAAGAAGGGCTCCAGGCTCTCGTTGCCGAGGCCTATAACCTCGTCGGCCCCCTTGACGGTGATGACGGTGCTTCCAGGCAACACTAGGATTCCGTGGATGAACACGGCCTCAGCATTGCCGATGTTGGTTATGTAGATCGACTCCCTATAGGAGGAGCCTGGCAGTATGAAGGGAGGCATAGAGATGTAGGACGCTGAAAGCCCTAGGCTGACCGGGGAGTCGCCCATCTTGATAGGCTCGTCCTCGGCAACCCCTATCCCCCTCACGGGTAGCGTCTGCCTGGGCCAGTCGAAGCCTATTGGGGACCACACATATACGTCTAAGGGTCCCTGGCCCAAGCCCAGTGTACCGGTATGGGGTCCCGGATCCCTGGGCTTGAAGTAGAGCCTGATCCTGATCCGCTTGCCCACATCTATGTCAGGCTCCGCTAATTTCTTCCACAAGGTCTCCCTCAGACCCTCTTCGTCCAGCCTGAAGGATGGATCATCTACACGTATATTGTGCCAGGCGATAGCCTCCGACGTGTCGGGGCTCTGGGTGAGCCATATGACCTCGACGTCGACCGCCTTCTCCTCCCCAACGTGGACCTGGCCGAAGTCCACTTCGTCAGGTGTTATGGCCAGGGGGTAGTAGAAGGAGGGTATGAACTCCACCGTGCCGGGATCCTCGATAACCGTCGCCACCCTCACGGCCCTCAGCTCCATACCCTCTACCCTTGTCGTGGAACCCGTCTTCACCAGGATGGCGTTCCTCATGGCCTCCAGGTGGGTGCCGTTGAAGGAGTAAGAGGCGTTGAGCCACGCCGAGCCAGCTCCTAGCGCGACGCTCCACCCCTCCCCTTTCTCTAGGGCATCATCGTTGTCCTCGAAACCTCTGAAGGGGCTTGGTGCCCCCAGCTCCATGGTCTCATAGTCGTCGAGCAGGTAGGCTACATCCATATAGCCCCGAGGCCTATTTGATAAGGTGGCATACCCGTCGGGCCTGCAGAGTATAGTCTTGGTCCTACCGAGCTCCCCATGCACCTCGCCGAAGAGGTCTTTGTTCAAGTATATCCTGTTATTGTTCCTGTAGGATCCTATGACCTCCCCCTCGGTGGTCATCAGCGTTATCCATGAGGCTGGCATTGAAGAGCCGGGGGGCACGGCGTACCAGACAACATATATCATGTCCCCCGACGCCGAGAGCTGGGCTCCCCGGAAACGGAGATACTTGTCTTCTATAAGGGTCGTGTTGAGATAGGCCGACCATCTGACAGTGCCGTTAGAGTCTAGAAATACGAGGACGGGTTTCTCGAGGAGCGGTAGCAGCACAGCGTAGCCGTCCCCGGCCTCCGCGAGCCTAAAGGCTTCCTGGTACATGGGAGATATGCCCCCAGTGTAATTTATCAGCGGATGTGGGAATTCGAGCTGCGTGGCCCATGAAACACTAAAGTTCCTCCCCACCTTGACCACCACAGCGGAGTCCCAGCCCACGAGGAGGGCGAGAAAGCCCTCATCACCCGTGGGAACGGCCTCGGCTGTAAGGTTGTAGCCTGGAGCGTATAGGTATGCCGCCTCCCCTATAGTCATGTTTTCCAGGTTCACTGAAGCCAGTATGATCCCCGGCCTTCCGAGGAAGCTTAGAAGCTCGCTTCTATTGGCAAACCTTCTAGCCTCACCGGTAACATAGTCAAAGTATCTGCCCCCCTCCACTATTCTAAAGTTCGGCCATGCCAGGCTGACCTGCGCTACCAGCATTTTGCCGTTGCTAAAGGATACCGCGGAAACGTGTCTACCTCCACTACTAGAGCCGCTTAGAGAGGGGTTGATGGAGTTTATAACTTTACCCGAGGCAGCCGCCCCCCTATCAAATACTGCACCCAGGTCTAGCAGGTATGTCTCTGCGTCCCCGCCACTTAGCCTCGTGATCACTATTGTTTCAGTGGCCCTCCTATATACGCGGGGCTCACTGTCTTCGTAGACGTTCAGGCCGGGCTGGGATGCCCCGAGGGTGGCTATTATTGTGCCTCCTGGCGTGTCTATGGAGCCCAGGATGAACGAGCGGCTGGATTTGAAGTGCTCTAGGACTGGATATCTGGATCCATCTATCTCTATCTGGGGGCCTCCTCCGGGACGAGTGATGTTATAGTACTGCAGGATCCTGTATCTGACCTTCTTCTCCAGGGTGACGAGGTTCAGGTCGGCTATCACAAGCCTATTGTTATACCTATTGTATGCATAGGCCCTCACGGTGTCGTCG
>JALURJ010000195.1 GCA_027016915.1 Desulfurococcales archaeon
GTTGAGGGTCGGCCGGAAGGGGTATATAATCCTGCCCAAGGCTGTGAGGGAGGCTGTCGGGATAGAGGAGGGCGACGAGGTTATAGTCGAGATTAGGGACGGCATACTGCTCAAGCCTGCAAGGAGCCGCAACGTGGCCAAGCTTAGGGAGGACCTTAGGGCCCATGTGGAGAGGCTGAGAAGTCTGGAAGGGAGGAGGGAGCCTCGGCCAGGTGAGCTTTCAGGGGTAAGCCTGGAGGAGGAGTTCGAGCCTTGAAGGTGTTCCTGGACACCAACCTGCTCATATACCTCAACACCCTTACCGACGTGGAGGCCCGCAGCGTCTATGAGGAGTTCTACCTAGATCTGGTGGCCAACCATAGGCTCTACACCGACGTCCTGGTCCTCGATGAGCTCCTCTACGTTTCAAGGAAAAGGTACGGCATACCCTACAGGGTTACTGCCGAGTTCATAGAGTCCATAGTCATGCCCTACACCGACATTCTCCCTCTAGGCCGGGACGAGTACCTGGAGGCCTCAAGGATAGTGGTGGAGAAGGGCCTCAAACCCTCCGACGCCCTCCACGCGGCAGCCGCCAAGCTGGCCAACATACCGGTAATAGCCTCTGAGGACCGGGAGTTCGACAAGCTAGACTTTCTGAAAAGAACATGGGTAGATGGCCGCCGCTCCGCTGAAAGATCCTGGTAGCCCGGATGCGGCACTACCGCTGTAAGGCCTGAGACTGGCCGGGCCCTTGGGTGGAGATGCCTCTGAGAGTTCAATGAGATATACTATCCTGAGGCCAGGTGAACGTGCACCCTGAAGACCATATCTAGGCTCCTCTTCTTGTAGAGGGTGAGAATCACCCCCTTCTCCAGGTAGCTATAGCGAGCATCTGACGCTACATGCACCTTGTAAACCTCTCTTATAGGCCAGTAGTACAATGTGGCCTTTATATAGAGCCAAGCCTCGCTAACCCCCTCCAGCGCCTCCACTCCCTGGGGGATCGTTATGGAGAGGGGTGTGGACTTGTTGCCCGGCCACAGGAGCGCCGGAGCCCCCTCGTACACGTACTCGTAATAGTAGGGTATCTCGCCCTCGCAGCTTGCCGGTAGAGGAGGTCTGGTTGTCGTGGGAACCATGACGTAGTAGGTCCAGCCTACGTCGAAGTAATGGGCTCCATCGGTAGAGGCGTTGATTATGGTGATCTTCATTTGGGCAATATCCACCCGGATTGGTGCATCCCATGTATTGGTCATGGTTATGGGTATCCTTCTCCCCCCAACCACTGCAGGCACTCTAACCTCCACCACCCCGTCGGTGTAGATGGTGACGTTGCGCCTCTCCAGCCTCCTAACCTCCCCTGGAGGAGGCTCTGGGTAGCTGGCAACACGCTCCACGGTGCACTCAGGCACCTGGGTGATCCGGGCCTTTGTACAGCTGTACAGTGTCTGGGTAACAGTGACAGTTCTGGTTACGGTCACGGTAGGTGCACATACATTGTTCGATAAGGGCACAGTGGAAGCACCCGCACGGCCCAGGGTAGGGCTCGTCCTGGTTGTGCCATTAACTATCCAGGCCTCGCCGGGCTGGCTTGTATGCACAGGCACATAGGCCGCCAGCAGCCCGGCTACAACACTAGCCACAACTATTATGCCCAGCCACCGCACCTTCAAACACCAATGGAGTTTTACAGAGCTTCCCATATAATTCCAGGGTTTCGAACACACCGCTATCCGGGGGCTAGCCGTGGAAGGTTATCTTGAATTCGCAGTAGGGGTCTCCCCGGGCTATACACTTGGTCTCCACAACCCTGACGGTCCTACCCGTCGCCTCGTGGAGGACCCCGGCTATAACCCCTCTCTCCAGGTGGGATGAGGGGCCGCGTATCCCCAGCTGCTTCGCAGTCATGCATTCCCAGTTGCCCTCCACCCTGACGACTATCCGGTCTCTAGACCCGCCTCTATAGCTGTACTCCACTATCCTGCCCCTATACCGGCCCCTCTGGTGGGCGTGTAGGAGCAAGAGGTTCAGGTACTCGACCGGGCTCTCCGCACCCAGGCTTCTAAGCAACTCATACACATACTTGCCCCTGGCCACCCCCTGGTAGTATAGGAAGCTGGACGAAGCCGAGGGGCCCAGCCTCCTCCTCAGCTCTTCGACATTGCCCTTCATCCCGGTCTCCCCGGTTAATATGTACCTCTCGCCTCCTAGGCCTACTATGGGGAAGTGGTAGGGATCGAGGAGTACGCCCCTATGCTGGGGCTGGACAACCCTCACCTCCACGACTCCCCTAACCTTCTCCAGCCTCGACCTTAGGACCTCCGGGTCAAGGCTCAACCCTGTGAAGTCCCCCACTATGAAGCCGGTGCCCACCTCCCCCTCGCTCGGCACAGGGTTGAAGTATATTGATAGAATGTTGACTCTGAGCTCGGCAAAGGCCCCGGCGATCCCTGCAAGGACCCCTGGCACGTTACGCGCCTTAACGAAGAAGCCGAAAACCCTCCTATCCCCCGTGTAGAAGAGGTTTCCAAGCACCAGGGGGTAAGTCTCTTCTCCCCCGAGGATTCGGGGGCCCCTCATGAGACTATAGCCTCCTGGATCCCTGTCTGGACGGATGCTCGAATGTATCCCTTGTAATCGCTGTTTTTATCAGTTAACCCTGTCGACGCTGTGTCGGGCGAAATTTAAGAGCCCTGGAGGCGAAGATCCCTGCGGGTCCCCTCCGTGGCCTCGTGGAAGTGGAAACTTGTAGGCGCCATGGCCCTAGTCTTGTTGGCTGCAGCCGCTGCTCTCTACCTGCTCCAGCCACGCAGGGGCGGGAAGGCTGGGGAAGTTCTCCTAGGGGATCCCCAGGTCCAGGACATAGCGGGCAGCGCCCCTCAGGGTATAAGAGTCTCCACGGTAGTAGGGAACGGGTCCCGGGTTCCCGCCGAACATACATGCGACGGTGCTGACAGGCCCCTACCCCTTAGAGTAGAAGACGTGCCTCCGGGCGCCAAGGCCCTCCTCATCCTGATGTATGATCCCGACGCACCTAGGGGGACCTTCGCGCATTGGCTCGTCCTGGTTGAGAGCCCTTCGGGGGTCGTGGAGATCCCTGGCAGCCCGATGGTGGAGGGTATAAACGACTTCAGGCGTCTAGGCTATGGGGGTCCGTGTCCCCCGCCGGGCGACAAGCCCCACAGGTACTATGTGGTGGCCCTGGCCCTCGACATTAGGCCTGAGCTAGCCCGAGGCTTCACATTCCGGGATGCGCTCAGGGCTGCTGAGGGCCACGTTGTGTCGTGGGGCTACATCGTGCTCTACTACTCCAGGTAGTGGCTACCCCTATTTCCGCCTCGCCGCCCTTAGGGCTGCTAAGGCCAGGGCTATTGCTAGGCCTGTGAGGGCCGTGTTTAGAACTGCTGTTTGCCGAAGCCCTTTTTCCAGGCTGTCCGCCCTCCCGGCTAGCTGCTGGTTCTCCTCCTCCAGCTGAGCTATCTTCTGGCGAGCGGCAGCGAGGGCTTCTTGCAGGCTGCCCGCCCTGGCCGATAGTTCCTGGAGGGCGGCTTCAGCCGCCTTTATCTGCTGGGTCAGCGACGCCTCTGCGGCTCCCAGCGTTTTGTTGAGTTCCGCTATCCTCAGTTTTGCATCGTCGATAGCCTTGGCGATTTGGGCTAGCTCAGCGTCTAGCCTACCCACTCTGCCTTTCAGCTCTTCTAGCCCGCCCATCAGTGTGGACACGTTTTCTCCGAGCTTTAGGAGTGCGAGGTTCAGCTGCTCAACAGATC
>JALURJ010000196.1 GCA_027016915.1 Desulfurococcales archaeon
GCCCGTCTCCAGGTCCAGGGAGTAGATGCCGCCCCCATCCGCTAGGAACACCTTCCCGTCCTCCACCAGGGGGTAGGCCAGGTAGCCGCCTATATTGGTGCTAACGTTGACCTTGTAAAATTCCTCCGGAACCCTTGGAGCCGGGGATTCTGTGTGGAACGTGCTCTCCGAGGGGCCCTTGACCAACAGCCACACGTACTCTTCCAGGCTTGGCGCGAACCGCCCCACATCGGGTTGGCCAGCCTGTGCAGCGAGAACGGCAGGCATCGAGGCCACTATAATGCACAGTATGAGGTAGGCTGATCTTCTCATCAAACCACCCATACCATGCATTATTGGCAGAGTTTCTGCGTAGAGAAATATATATCTATGTCGGGCCCTGGACAGCCGTTGCAATCACGGCAGCCAGCTGTATTTTAACCAGGTTCCCCACAGGGATAACCCTGTAGTCCACCAGGTTCTCGAATAATTCTAGGTTCCTCCTCATCCTGGCCAGGGCCTCCTCCTTGAGACCTGGCAGCGCTGTTCTCCCGCGCTTCTCCTCGTAGGTTAGAGCCTTGTACATCCTGCTGTAGAAGGCCATGCGTTCCCATACCGTAACCATGTAGGCATGGAGGGCCTGGGCCACTGTCGCGGGCTTATCTAGGCCGGGATCCTTCTCTAGCCAGCTTTCCCCAGCCTTGTCATAGTTTTCTAGGTAGTCGAGGAACTCCTTCCAGCCCTCGTAGTAGGGGTTGTCGGGGGACATGTAGGGGTCCACCTTCTCGGTGAAGCTCCTCATCTCCTCCAGGTTCCCCCTGCCCCTCTCCTGGGCCAGCCTGTAGATCTCCCTGAGCGGTATGCCTATCCTCGTAGTATTGTCAAGCCTGTCGTCGTATATGTAGGGTACCTCGCATATCATGGCGAAGACGTCGGGGTTTAAGCGTCTGGCGTATCCGTACCCGTTGTCACCCACCCTGAGGACCCCGGCTGGGTCCCTGTCGGCGTGCTTCTCGAGCCAGTCGTACTCGTCGACTATGCTGTACATGGTGAAGACGCCGTCACCCAGCCTCTTGATATAAGGTGCCTCGGGCGCCCCTTTGTGGAGCGGCACCCCTAGGCTCCGCGGCGTCTCTGCCAGCATCTCCATGACGCGGCCCGGGGGCTTCCTGGAGACGTAGTAGAAGGTGCCTGTGAAGTAGGCGTTGTGGAGGCTGTAGAGGTGGGTGGGGCGCCACTCTTCTATCAGCTTCATGAGGGCCCTGGTCTCCGGCGTCGGCTTGTCCCACTTAAGGGTCTTGTACTCTATGGGAAAGGTCCATTCCACCTGCCTGTAGGGCGGCGGCCTATAGTAGTTGAGCAGGTACTTCTCCAGGGTGAAGGGGCCTTTGAACCAGCCCTCATTGAGGAGGGCGCCGTAGACATCGGCAACCTTAACCAGGATCCAGGTGGCACGCGTAGCCCTGAGAATATCGCGGTCCCGTGCCAGGATCCATGAAAGGGCCTCTAGGGTGAGGGAGCCTACAGGCTCGTTGGGGTGGGGGAAGGCGTATGCCAGCACCCTCCTCTCATCGCCGCCCCTGATAATCAGGGCCTCTAGGGGAAGCCTGGCTCTCGACTCCCCGGCCTCCACGACCTCGGCCACGTCTCCGTGCTCCTCGGTAAGCTTCCTGCTACTCTCGTAAAGCTCCCCCACTAGCATGAACTCCTGGAAGGCAGGGGCCCTCTCCAAAACCCTGGCTGTGAGGGTTTCTAGAAGGCTTGGATGCATAGTTAGTCCCGGGCTTTAGCTGTGCCAATAATCTATAAAAATCGTGGGGGATGGTAGAGCCAGCTGGAGACCTAAAACGGTTTAGGAGCCTAGGGGTATGGCTACGACGTGTCTTGGGGGTACGTAAACCTTTACCTTGTCCCCCTTGTCGCCCACGTTCTTCTCCGTTGTCACCCTCACCGTCCTGGTTTCCTTGGCCTCCAGGACCAGCAGCCTGTAGTCGTACACTCCGCCTAGATAGGCTTTATACATTATCTCGCAGAGCAAAATATTCTCCTCGGGGGCCTTCTCGTCGTTGCCGTAGATCTCTGCGTGGATGGGCCTGAAGGAGATTAGGCACCTGTCCCCAGTCTTGAAGCTGTGGGGTGACCTGGCGGTTATCTGGTAGCCTTCCTCCGTTCTACAGAGGTAGTATCCTTTATCGGTGCCCTCCACTACCGCTGGCAGCAGGTTGGCTCCCCCTATGAAGTCCGCGACGAAGGGTGAGGCCGGGTTCTCGTAGATCTCCTTGGGTGTGCCTATCTGCAGGATCTTGCCCTCGTTCATGACCGCTATCTTGTCGGAGAGAACCATAGCCTCAGCCTGGTCGTGGGTCACGTAGATCACTGTGATGTTGAGCTTCCGCTGGAACTCCCTAAGCCAGAACCTGGCATGGTCCCTTATCTTGGCATCGAGGTTGCTTAGAGGCTCGTCTAACAGTAGCACCCTGGGCTCGTAGACGATGGCCCTGGCGAGCGCCACCCTCTGCTGCTGCCCCCCGCTCAGCTGGTACGGGTACCTGTTCTCCAGGCCCTCCAGGCCCACCAGTGCCAGCGCCTCTCTCACCCTCCTACGTATCTCGTCCTTAGGGTACTTCCTCAGAACTAGGGGGAAGGCCACGTTGTCGAACACAGTCATATGAGGCCATAGGGCGTAGCTCTGGAAAACCATGCCGATCTCCCTTTCCTCGGGGGGTAGGAAGAGCTTCCTCGACGTATCCGTAACCACCTTGCCCTCCAGGGATATGAAGCCGCTGTCCGGCCTTTCTATGCCCGCTATACATAGGAGTGTCGTGGATTTCCCGCAGCCGCTTGGGCCGAGGAGGGTTAGGACCCTCCCCCTCTCGAGCTCGAAGCTAATGTTGTTCACTGCGACAACTTTCCCAAAGGTCTTGGTGAGCCCCTTTACTATGACTCCCTCACCCTGCATACAGCCTCACCTTCAACAGTTTTTGGAGGATTACGAACGAGGCGAACACAAGAAGCAGCTGGATTACGGATAGCGCTGCTATGGGGCCGAACTCGCCCTGGTTCCAGAACTCGAGTATCGTCACCCCTATGACCCTGGTCTCCGGCACGTAGAGGAATATGGCGGTGGCGTACTCCCTGAGGAAAGTTATGAACAGGAGGAGCCAGGTGGAGAGAAGGGAGGGTTTCAGTATGGGGAGCAGTATTCTCCTCAACGTATAGTTCCAGGAGGCCCCTGAAACCCTGGCGGACCAGTCGAGCTCCTCAGAGATCCTCATCAGGGCTGGCGTTACGGAGGTGTAGCCGTAGGGTATGTAGCGTGCAATGTAGGCTATGACCAGGGCGGCCAGCGTCGGTCTGAGCAGCTGCAGCGGCTTTAGGAGGAGGAACATCCAGAGGAACCCCATGCCCAGAACCAGGCCGGGAACTCCTCTGGGGTATAGGCTTAGGTGTTCGAGGAGCCCTCTAAGCTTAAACTTGGTCCTCTTAGCAGTTGACGAGTTGTAGAGGGCGTAGAGGGTTCCCAGGGTTGCCCCGACCACGGACACTATGATCGTGTTGGGTATGGACATCAGGTACTCCGAGTACTGGAGGAAGTCAAAGTTGGACAGGGTTAGGACCTTCAACGGGCTTATCTGGGGTGAAAGCACCTTGACAAAAGCCCTGATCACTATGCCCACCGTGGGGATTATCGTGGTGAAAAGTGTGTAGATCACCACGAATACCAGTACGGGGACCTTCCACTTGCCCAGCTTCAGGGG
>JALURJ010000197.1 GCA_027016915.1 Desulfurococcales archaeon
GGAAAGGGCATGGTACTGCTGGGGAAAACCCAGCTCAGAGCCGAGGACGTGTCGCTGCCGGAGGAGGTGTACGAGAGAATAGCCAGGCACAAGGAACCCGAGGAACAGCGCTAGACGCCCACCCTGATGCGCTCTCCAGATCCCCGTCTATCTACCAGATATTGTAGGAATGTTTTAGCAGACCTTGATAAGTAATATATTTTAGGGGCTACAAGGTGGCCTCCTACATTACCGTGTCGGCCAAAGTCAAGAAAAACCACACGAGAAGATCCGGAAATACGGCATCAACGTCAGCGAAGTGATCAGAAGAGCCCTACAGGAGGAGGTGGCGAAAAGGGAGGAAGAAGAGCTTAGAAAGATGCTTGAAGACGCCGGAAAATACTGAACAAGATCCCGGAAGAGAGGCTGGTGGAGCATATAAGGACGGCGAGGGAGGAAGGGTGAACTACCTCTTCGACCCCTCATCACTCCTACTAGCGATAAGGCGGGGAGGGTCAGAGGCCTACGACATCCTAAGGGGCGGCTACACGTTGAGCCTGGCGCTCTACGAGGCGGGTAACGCTCTTTGGAAGGAGACGGCCCTGCTGGAAACATTGACGAAAAACGAGGCGCTAAGGGTCCTGGCAATACTTCGCTCAGTTGTTGGGAAACTCGTACAGCTTGTTGAGCCGCAGAGCTGGGACAACGTTCTGGGGCTAGCCTTACACCTCAAAATAACATGCTATGACTCTGCATATGTTGTGGCAATCCATGAGCACGGTTCAACGCTGGTCACAGAGAATAGGAGGCTGCGCCACAAGCTCGTAGCCCAAGCCGGGAAGGTTAGGGAGATCCTTGGCGAAGAAGTGAAGATTACCGGGCTGGACAATGTTAAAAACATGCAGGCAGTCCAAGCAGATTAATTCTACCGCGAACAATAATGGGCTGGTGAGCTCCGTGCAGGTGAAAAAGCTTCGAGGCCTCAAAGCCCTATATCTAAAGGTGGAGGAAGGGGAGAACCCCCTGGAAGCCGTGGCGAGAGCCTTCGAGGGCCTCGACGCACCCTTCGCCTGGGTCCAGGGGATCGGCGGCTTTATCCAGGCCAAACTAGGCGTCTTCACCGGGGAGGGCTACGAGGTCGAGGAGGTTAGGCCTAGGCAGGGCTACATACTCGAGGTGCTATCGCTGAAGGGCAATGTGGTGAAGGGTCCTGACGGCAAGCCTTACCCACACCTACACGCGGTGCTCTCAAGGAGCGCCGGGGAGGTGCTGGGCGGCCATCTGCTGGAGGCGGAGGTTAAGCCTTTCCTAGAGGTTGTAATAGTCGCTGCCAGCGAGGCCGAGGAGGGGCTGGCCGAGCTTTTCGGCCACAGGTGGGGCTAAGGAGGCCCGGCAACCATTTTTCTCTTCCTGCCCAATACTTATGATGAGCATCCCTGGGTGCACGTCATGGCACGTATTCTCAAGTACATGGATCTAACTTATAAGGAGCTGTCCCAGCTACCACGCGACAAGACCCTGCTCTTCTCCGTGGTAGGGCCATTAGAAGTCCACGGGCCCCATCTCCCACTAGGCACAGATGTCATGATCGCCTTGGAGGCGATGAAAAGAGTTGAAGAAAGGCTTGCCGAGGAGAAGCCGGGCCTGACCATAGTAGAGCTGCCACCCATAGTACTGGGCTCAGACCCTCTACCCCTGCCAGGCTCCATCGAGATAAGCTCCAAACACCTTTCAGGAGCGCTCTACGACATGGCCGCATCCCTCGCAAAGCAGGGCTTCAGGGCCCTAATACTCTTCGACAACCACGGAGGCCCTAGACACCAGCTCGCCATATACAAGGCCAGCCGCAAAGCCTGGAAGAAGCATCGATTCTGCCTCCTCGACCCCTTCATAACCCTCTTCAAAATGATGGTCAAACATCATCCCCGCCTCATGGAACTCACAGGCCTACCACCGGGCAGGTGCGGCGATGACCCGGACATGCATGCTGGAACCAACGAAACCTCCCTCGTGCTTGCCTCACACCCCGACAAAGTAAGGCCTATCTACAGGGAGCTTAAGCCTAGCCGGATACCTCCACACCGGGGCTCAGCCAAGCTCATCCTACGCATAGCAGGCCTCCTTGACAGGCTGGGCCTCAAAGAAGCTGCATCGGACCTCGCCCATCTAGCCAACACGCTGGCATGGGTAAACACCAAGCCAATAACGCCCTACCTAGGCTCACCCGCCCAAGCAACGGGAGAGGCTGGCGAAAAGATGCTGAAAGCTGCCGTCCAGTTAACGCTGGAGGCTATAAGCCAGGTCCTGGAAGGCGAATGCCCCCTAGACAAACCCCTGCTCAGCTTCCTATCCTTTCTAGCCTAGAATGCTCATGGCAACCCTTAGTATGAGCGTCTAATGTATAGGGTAGCACGCGTTAGAGACCTTGCACGTATCCCCCCGACTCAGTATGGTTAATGTTTCTCTATGTGCTTGGTGGTCAGCCAAGGCTGAATTCTTCACCGCCTCTTCGGGGCTCCGCTCCGCCTGAGCTCATCACTCATACCTGTTACCCTTGGAAATGCTTTAATATCTTCCCGGATTGTGGGTTTAGTGGTGATGGGTATTATTCGAACTGGACTCGCTCCTAAAGTCCAGCTATAGCCCCCTAAAGGTAGAGCAAACTATACTCGAGTTCTGGGAGAAGAACAGGGTCTACGAGAAGGTTAGGAGAAAGACGTGGGAGGAGAGGGAGGGGGCCCCGCTCTTCGCCTTCCTTGAGGGCCCGCCCACGGCAAACGGCTTCATGCATGTCGGCCACGCTAGGGGCAGGACGCTGAAGGACGTGAAGCTGCGGTTCTACAGGATGAAGGGTTTCAGGGTTTGGGACCAGGCTGGCTGGGATACCCAGGGTCTGCCGGTGGAGCTTGAGGTCGAGAAGAAGCTGGGGTTCAGGTCGAAGAGGGACATAGAGAGCTACGGTGTGGAGAGGTTCATAGAGGAGTGCCAGAAGCTGGTCGATTACTATCTGGAGCACTGGGAGAAGGCTAGCAAGAGGCTCGGCCTCTGGCTCGACTACACGCACGCGTACCAGACGAGGCACCCCAGGTACCTTGACTCCCTGTGGAGCTTCCTTAAGGAGATGTGGGACAAGGGCCTCCTCTACGAGGACCTAAGAGTTGTGCCAAGGTGCCCCAGGTGCCACACGGCGCTGAGCAGCCACGAGGTGGCCCAGGGCTACGAGGAGGTCGAGGATCCCAGCGTATACTTCAAGGCCGAGCTGCTAGACGAGCCTGGCACCTACCTAGTAGCTTGGACCACAACCCCGTGGACCATAATAGCCAACGAAGCCATGGTGGTGCACCCCCAGGAGACCTACCTGGTGCTCAGGGTGGGCGGCGAGAAGTGGGTGCTGGCCGAGAAGAGGCTTCAGGACTTCCTCAGCGAAACGGGCCTAGAGAGATACAATGTTGTTGGAAGGCTTAAGGGCAGGGAGCTGGAGGGCAAGAGGTACAAGCACTCCCTAGAACATCTCGTCACGTACCACGCCAACTGTAGGCCTCCCCACCACCAGGTGTTCACGGCCGAGTGGGTCACCATGGAGGAGGGCACCGGCGTGGTCCACGCTGCGCCGGCCCACGGCCCCGAGGACTTCGAGCTTGCCAAGGAGAGGGGGCTCAGAGTCTACACGCCGCTCCAGGAGAACGGCTACTTCTCCGAGGAGGCAGGACCCTACAGCGGG
>JALURJ010000198.1 GCA_027016915.1 Desulfurococcales archaeon
CTACTACCTAGCAGCCATCCCGCCTAAACCGGTGACCGTCATACTAGTGTTCTTAGTTGCACCCTACTGGCTAGAAGTAGTCCAGCTGTGGAGAAAACTAAGAGAAATATGCGTATAGCTTTCTGCCCTGGGAACAGCCCTCGCAGAACACTGGTTGCAAGCGTTGCAGGTCAGCAACCTACAACTATTTTTCAGCCGCAGACTTCCTCCTAGAGGCTAGCCATACCGCAGCTACACCTGCCGTCCAGCTAGCTGTGAAGACCAGGAAGCCGCGGAGACCTCCGCCCGGATACAAGGCTAAGTGGGCTAGGTAGCCACACACCACCCCTCCACCCACAAGCAGTATGAACCACCATAAACCGGCCATACTGCCACGCCCCTGATTAGACACCCCCAACACCCTGCCCCTTGGTACACATAGTTATCTTAGCCATCCATACAGTATATTTGGTTTCTTCAGCGAGTCTCCTAGCCCTGAGGGTGAAGCAACTGTGTCATTGTATCCCAGCTGCCTAAACCTCTTCGCAGTATACAGGGCTATGATTGCTGGTACTGCTGCGGGTATGACTGCCTTCTCCCTATGGAGGTTTCCTTCTGGGTATTCCGGCACCCTCCAGGCTTATGACCATGTGATGGCGGCGCAAGTGTTAGGGGTTCTTGGAGAAGGTCTGCCGCTATTTTTACTGGCCTGTGTTTGAAGGGTGGAGTACTTGAAGTTTCATGTAAAAGGGGCTGGGTGCCTGTTTAGGGCTTCGGAAGTTCGGGAATCGAGTTGCATGTAGGGAGTCGTGGCTTAGGCGGATAGACTAGGATATGCCTAGTTCATACAACGGTGGGCTCCCCCCGCCTGGAGGGCTTTGCTCCTAAAGATAGGCCTTAGAAGTGCCAGGAACCATTAAGGCATCGCTGGTTGCAATGCTTTCATAATTATAGGCCCTAATCTAACTTTACTGTGCTGGAACGTGCAGAAACCTTATACATCTTTTCTGGGACTATATCTAAACGTGTACGGGGGCCTCTCTTCTGTGTAAGGGAGGTGGCAACGGGCTTGCCCGGCTATGACCTCCTCGTAATTGGTGGTGGGGTTACTGGCGTTAGAGCCGCTATTGTGGCTAAGGAGCTTAACCCGAGATTAAGGGTTGCCGTGGTTTCGGCAGATCCTGTGGTGTACACAAGGATGTCTTTAGACTATGTTCTCAAAGCTGGGATAACTGATATTCATGGTTTCACTGTTTACCAGGGCTTCGAGGATCTTGGTATAAGATTCTATGGTTCCTCCGAGGTCCTTAAGCTGGACCTGAACAATAGGGTGGCTAGGGTTAAAGGTCCTGTAGACGCACTAGGTTTTGACAAATTAATAATAGCTACTGGTAGCAGGCCCGTGGTACCTGACGTCGAAGGCACGAAGCTACGTGGGATTTTCACATTCCACGACTTTGAAGACGCCATATCTTTGCATAACTATGCTAAACCCGGTATGCGGGCATGTGTCGTGGGGGCCGGGATGGTTGGCCTGCTCGTGGCAGATGCACTTAGAAGTCGGGGTGTTAAAGTATTTCTGGTCGATATGTTGCCTGGAGTGGCTTTAACCATGGTTGACGGGTGGATTTCGGAATTCCTCGAAAAGAGGATTAAGGCGCGTGGGGTCGATGTGATTACCAATGCTAGGTTGGAAAAGGTGGAGGGAGCATCTAGGGTGGAGAGAGTGGTGGTAAACGGTGAGAGAAGGGACGCCGACATCGTCGTATTTGCTGTGGGTGTAAAGCCGGCCGCTGGGTTGGCCGTTGAAGCTGGAATTAGGCTGGGAAGGCAGGGAGCTATTAAAACAGACAATAGATGCGAGACCAGTGTTCCGGGCGTGTATGCCATCGGCGATTGTGCCGCGTCCTTAGACTACCTTACGGGCAAGGAGGTTTACAGGCCTCTGGGCATAGTGGGGGTTCAGGCGGCGAACATAGCTGGAAGCAACGCGGCAGGGTTTGAACGAGAGTATAGAGGGATTGTGCCGACGCAGTACGAGGAGGCATTCGGGACAGGGTTCGCCAGGGTAGGGCTTAACACTATGGAAGCCAAGGGATTGGGGCTTAACGTGAAGACCGTCAGAGCCAGGTATAGGTTTCCAGGCGTTAGACTTGCCTCTACGAGCCTCGTTGTCTACAAAGACGATAGGAGTAAAACAGTGATCGGATGGCAGGCCGCAGGTCCCTGGCTGGCATCACTTAAATCTGGCCTGTTTGAGAGGGCTGTAAGGGAGGGCTGGAGTCTAGACGAACTAGTGGAAAAAAATATTGAGATTTTGGATTAACTGCCGGGTATCGGCCTTTAAGGCCTGATTGCGGCTGCTGGTCCTTTGGCCACACCAGCAGCTTTAAGTGTCTTAGCGTACTCAAAGGAGAGCTTATCGACAGCCCTGGTCGCATCCTCGTATCGCAGCGCGTTAAATGTACAGGCTTTAACGCATGCAGGGTCTCCCTGACATAAGTCGCATTTAACTACCCTGCCTGCACTGTCAATACTTATGGCGCCATAGGGGCACGCATACATGCAAGCCTTACAGCTTATGCAGTTTCTATAATCTATGTATACAGCTCCTGTCTTAGCATCTCTGTGGATCGCTCCTACGCCGCAGGCTTCCTGGCATGGCGCTGGGTTACAGTGTAGGCAGACTACCGGTACGAAGTCTCCGGTATCCTTCCAGGCAAAGACCCGTATCCTGCTGTCCGTTCTGCCGAACCTCCCGGTTTTAACGTAGTTACAGGCTAAGACGCATCTTTCACAGTTAGTACATCTATCCATGTCCACTACGAGTATTTTCTGGGGAACAGGGCCTGCGGCCATCACTTCTCACCCTTAGCCCAGGTTATGAATTTGAGGGCATCGTCCATCCCAAGTTCTTTGATCTTCTCCGGAGTAGGTCTGCCTTGCTTGTCCCAACCCCTCAGTCTGTAGTAGTCTCTCTTCATGGTCTCGAAAACATCTCTGGGAAGCACCCTACCAGCCGCTGGGCCGGTCTTTAAGGGATCTTCGAATATCCGGGGTGGCAATGTGTCGTCCTTAGCAGTTATCCCCTCCCTGACGTTGAATATCCTGATCAGGTTTACTATCCTCTCGCCAGCACGCTCGAAGTTTCTAACATCCTTGTATTCTTCAAAGCCCGTAGTAGTCCAGAGGACATTGGTTAGACGCTGGTTATCCCAGCAGCAGAAGTCGCATATTCCTTCGGCGAACTTGGCTGCATACTGGTGCTCCTGTTGCACCACTACAAGCGCTTTATTCTTCGGACTCCACCTGTCAAGTTTTACTGGCTTGGCCCCCAGCCAGAATGCTCCGAAGACTTCTGGTCCTATGGGCCAAGACCGTAGGTGGCAGCCTCCCCTATCAGCTACCGCGTAGGATAGCCCCATGGCTGGTGAAGCTCTCGGCTCGTAAGCTGGCAGCTCGAGGCCTTTGACATTTACAGCGTATCTCTCGCTACCTTTGCCAATCTTCTTGGCGGCCAGCTTGGTACCTTCGGCAAGTATGTCCCCTATACCTTCCCTCTTCCCTATCTTCTCAACCATCTCTACAAGAGCTTCCGCGTTGCCGAACCTGAGCTCTAACCCGTCCGTATCCTTTGTTGTTAGGATTCCTCTCTCGAAGAGCTCCATGGCCCACGCTATGACGGAGCCTGTTGATATAGTATCCAGCCCGTACTCGT
>JALURJ010000199.1 GCA_027016915.1 Desulfurococcales archaeon
TAAGAGTGTAGGGAAGCCAGTGATAATAATATACGCCACGAAGGATCCCCTAATAAAGTACAGTGAAGCCCGTGACCTGGCATCCCGCAGTAAATGCAAGGTTCCAGGCGGCAATATCCTCGTGGTGAAGGAGGCAGGACACGCCGAGAGTGTGAAGGAGCTCGGCATAAAGAATTATGTCGACAGAATCCTTGATAGGGTAATAGAGCCTACGAGTTACATGTGCATGCAGCGTTTAAGCGACTGAGCTGCTGGAGCCCCCTTCTGACCTGCGCTTCTCTATGTATCTTAGCAATCTCGAGCTGCTCCTCAACCCCATAAGGCCGAATAAGTCGAGTATAATTGTTGCAAATGTACCAGTGAGTGGGCCCTTGCCTGTGACCCCAATTACTACTAGAGATAATATCGTCAAGAGGCCTATGGATTCCATCAATATATAACTCCTAGTCCCATATTAACCACTATGACTCAGAGGCTAGAAGCCGGGGCGCAGGCCCACGGGATTATGTCTTAGGTAGTGTTAAGCTGTCGGCTCAAAGTCGTGTTATGATCGTGCATTATATAGGATAGGTTAATAACTCTGTTCTCATAGCTATCAATACTGGTGCATAGGTTTGCCCGAATTAGAGTCGAGGATAACCAGGATCATCATGACAGAAGCGGCTAGGGACTGGGCTGAGATAGCCGAGTCCGACGTAGTCATAGTGGGGGCCGGGCCAGCAGGGCTTACGGCAGCAAGATACCTGGCGGAACGGGGCTATAAGGTTGTAGTATTCGAGCGCAGGCTATCATTCGGAGGCGGCATAGGAGGCGGCGGTATGCTGATGCATCGTATTGTGGTCTCGGGAGAGGCCCTGCCCATACTAGATGATTTCAGGATAAAGTATAGGGAGGCAGAGGAGGGCCTCTACGTCCTGGATCCCGCGGAGTTCATGGCTAAGCTGGCAGCTGGAGCCGTAGAGGCTGGGGCTAGGGTTATCCATGGTGTGCACGTGGATGACGTCATCATAAGATATGATCCCCTAAGGGTTACGGGGGTGGCAGTCCAGTGGTCAGCAGTCATAATGGCTGGCCTTCACGTTGACCCGCTATTCGTATACTCCAAGGCCGTAGTGGATGCCACAGGCCACGATGCTGAAGTGCTAAGCGTGGTCTCGAGGAAGGTACCCGAAGCTCAGCTCATGCTACCAGGCGAGAGCTCAGCGTACTCCGAGGTCTCCGAGAAGCTAGTCGTAGAGAAGACGGGGAGGGTACTCCCCGGGCTCTACGTAGCCGGGATGGCCGTGGCCGCACTACACGGGCTCCCCAGGATGGGCCCGATATTCAGCTCCATGCTACTCTCGGGCAAGAGAGCGGCTGAGATCATAGACTCCGACTTGAGGAGCGGGGGTTAAGCTATATGCCATTCGAGGTCAAGGAGGCTAAGGGCAGGGTATATAGGTGCGAAGTCTGCGGGAGACTCACGACGAATCCCATACTTTACAAGACCTGCTGCATGAATAAGCCAGTGGTCTTTTGTAGCCAGGCTTGCGCGAGGAAGTGGATCTCGGCGTGGATGAGGAACCAGGAGCAACTAATGAGAGGGCGTGGAGCGAGACTCAGAGGTCCAGGCACTAAGCTCAGGGCTGGCATGCTCTAGGAGCAATATAAGCATTATAATTATATAAATTATATATTTATGTCATCCTAGATATTATCCTCTCCTTAAACGTGATATCACAAAGTCAACTACAAAGTTACTAAGAAATTATAATATAATACTTAGGGGATCTTGAGATGAGTGCATCTTGGATTATGCCAAGGTCTGAAGGGTCTCGCTGGGATTCATGACACTAGCGCATAGTAGGAGTGGTAAGGGGACTTCTGAGCTAATAAAGGGTCTCGTAGTATTCATGACTTCTGAAGGCTTCAGCCGAGAGCCGAGTGCAGAGAGCGACACTAAACAGAGGATGAGCGGAAGGCTTAGGGGGTAATAGAGCTCTCCAAGATGAGGTAGTACTATGAATATGGAATGAATATGGAATATGCTAGGAGGCGAGAAGAGTATGCACGAGTGGGCCATAGCCGAGGGCATCATAAAGGCTGTTGAGGAGCAGTTGAGGTCAGGTGTCAAGCCCTCAAGGATAGTAGTCGTGGCTGGGGAGCTGCAGAACCTGGACCTTGAGGTCATGAGGGGGTATCTAGACCCAGCGCTCTCCGAGCTAGTACCGGAGGCCTCAGTCGAGTATGAGGTTGAGGAGGCCAGATTCGAGTGTAGATCCTGCGGCTTCAAGTGGAGCCTGAAGGAGTCAGTACTAACTAGTGAGGAGCGTGAGGCGATACACTTTCTCCCAGAGGCCTTCCACGTCTACATAAGGTGCCCGCGCTGCGGGTCCCGGGACGTCGAGGTAACCAGCGGGAGGGGCGTAAGGCTTAGGATAGAGTACTAGGGGGGTGAATGGGCGTGGAGCTAGATCCCAGACTATGGGGCATACGATCGATGCTCTCGAGGGTGAGGCATAAGATCCTCGTGCTCTCCGGTAAGGGTGGGGTAGGCAAGACCCTAACCACGGCTCTACTGGGGTTAGCGGCAGCCCGTAAGGGCCTACCCGTGGGGGCCCTAGACCTCGACGTCACGGATCCTAACTTACACGTTGTACTAGGCGTCGACCCAGGGAGAGAGTGGCCTGGTGAGAGGAAGGGTATACTGCCCGTGCATGTGGCTGGACTGAGATTCATGAGCGTGGCATTCTTCACTCGCGGCAGAGCGGCACCGCTCAGGGGCAGAGAGGCTTCAGAGGCCATCAGGGAGATACTATCGGCCACTAACTGGGGGCAACTGGAGCTACTGCTAGTGGATATGCCGCCGGGCCTAGGCGAGGAGATGCTAGAGACCCTAAAGCTGATCCCGGAATCCATAGCGCTAGTCGTCGGGACCCCCTCCAGGCTATCCAGGGACAGCCTAGCCAGGCTCCTCTCCCTACTAGCAGAGAACATGCCCACCAGGAGAATCCTACTACTGGAGAACATGGCACGCGGCGAAGCAGTTCTCACCAGCCTAGCTCGGGAGTATGGGGCCCGCTACATAGGGTCTATCCCCTACGATTCCAGGGTCGAGGAGGCACTAGGAGACCCTTCTCGCCTGCTAGACACGGGTCCTGGGAAGGCCTCCGAATGTATAGTAGAGGCTATACTGGATTACCTGAGCTCCTAAGTTCTCTGGCAAGCCTGGCTAAGCCTCTCCAGCCCTCCTTCTCCACCGCGCGCTCCAGGTAGGAGGGCAGGGGCAACCCTGTCTCACCTAGCATTCCGGACTCGAGTATATCCTCGTACCAACCACACTCTAGGCTACCTCCTCTCATCAAGCATACCCTATCTGCCAATGTGAGCAGCAAGTCGACGTCATGCGTCGCAACGACTACTATCCTTCCGCTATTTCGGTACCTCAGTAGGAGATCGCGGATGTACTCCACGCCCCTACGGTCCAGGTTAGCGGTGGGCTCGTCTAGGAGGAGGACGTCGGGCTCGTACACTAGTATGGATGCTAGGGCTACTAGCCTCTTCTGGCCAACGCTGAGCTCATGTATGGGCCTGTCCAGCAGGCTCGATAGGCCTAGATCCCCGGATACACGGTTTACCCTATCAGCTACCTCATGCTCGCTCATACCAAGGGTTCTCAGTGCATAGGCTATCTCGTCGTAGACTCTAGGGTTG
>JALURJ010000200.1 GCA_027016915.1 Desulfurococcales archaeon
CGATGACTTCCAGCCCTATCGAGAGAGACTCCTCGGCCAGGGCTAAAGCTGCTTCAAGCCACCCGTTGCTGGGCGAGCCGGCGCTCAGCAGTATTCTAGGCAAGAAGCCTTTCCACCTCCTCCAGCATAACCTTTACCGGGTCCTCAAGTCCCTCCAGCAGACTAGACGTGTCGACCTTTGCCCCGCTCTTAAGGAAACGCATAGCCAGCTCCTCCGCCTCCTCCAGGCTCCGTGCCTTGTATAGGGGGAAGCCCAGCTTGGACAACGCCTCATCGACGTGGATCTTGAGGGGGAACAGGTTTATCCCCGGCGTGCCCAGGAGGGCGGCCTCCCGAGCCATGGTGCCTCCCCCCGTCACCACGGCTGCTGCATAGTACTCGAGGCTTGGCCCGTCCACCGCCTTCGGCGGGATCACCACGTTCCTCAGGCCCCTTAACGCCTCTGCCTGCTCCCTATACCGGGGAAACACCACAACGATGCACCCTTTCCTGGCAAGCCTGGCGGCGAGCTCCACCAGGTGGGGGCCCTCCCCGTAGTAGGCTGCCTTCCTCTCCTCCGGCCGGACCAGTATGTAGTTCTTCTCTTCAAGCCCCAGCTCCCCGAGAACCCGGGTGTCAGCCCTGAACCTGTATACCCAGGCGAGCTCTTCTACGCCTCTATATCTCCTGATCCTCGTCCACCCCTCGAGGACGAAGCGCTCCATAAGCTCTCTCGGTATGAACTCGGAGTATACAAGCGTTGAGGCGAGGGGGCATGAGAGCCTGCACGCGGGTATGGAGTGGGGCGTGTCATTAAACATAAGTATAGGTATTCCCAGGCCGAAGGCCACCCTAGCGGCCGAAGGGTTAGGGTACGTTATAAGCAGGTCGGGGCGCCGCTTCTCCACAAGATCTGCCAGGAGCTTCATTCGTTCCAGGTCTGCAGCCAGTTTTCCCCCGAGACCCTCGCCGCCGTGTCTTCCAAGGACGAGGGGCTCGACCCCGAGGAGCCTGAACGTGCCCACGGTGTACTCGTACTCCCTCGTTGTGGCGATAACTTTGAATCCCCTGGACTCCAGCGCGGAGGCGAATACCCCCATAAGCCTGGCCTGCTTCGGCGTTAGGGCGTCAAGCCACAGTGTAGGCACTTCAGGCCCCATCTCTGAGTACGGTTTTGTTCTAATAAATGCGTGGATTCCCGGCACACTAAAATATCTGCCCGCTGCAGGGTGAGAGGGGGTGAGGGCTCTGACTGTGGAGCAGTGCTCGTGGCTTACAAGGGAGGAGCACCCCGGCGTGACCATATACAGGCACCCGTCGGCACCCTTCTGGGTTGAGGTGGACGAGGAGAACGGTGTGGTCACGCTCTCGTACAGCGAAGACGAGTTGGAGGACTACATATACGAGCTCATAGACAGCGGCGAGGATGCGAGGAGCGTGGTGGAGGAGGCGCTTTCAGAGCTCGAATCCTGCGCCAGGCACCTGGCTATGCAGAAGGGCTACGTGCTGGAATCCATAGCTAGGACGATGAACGACATTCTTGACCGTGTAGAGGAGTTGGAGGAAGAGTAGTGCTGGTCCCACCATAAGGCCATAACCGATACTTTTAAATAACATATCACCAACCCTCCGGAGCCCGGAGGGGGTGAGGAGCTTCGACAACCCTGGACCCCAGTACAGGATGGTCTGCGTCTCGTGCGGCGCAGCCGTAGAACCCGACTTCTACTCCTGGTTCTGCCCAGAGTGTGGAGGGCTTCTCGAAGTCCTCGTCGAGCCCCCTGGGAAGCCTTCCTGGGACACGTGGAGGGCCAGAAAACCAGGCGTGTGGAGGTACCGTGAGGCCCTGCCTCCCTGCAGGAAACCGGTAACCCTTGGGGAGGGATGGACTCCCCTGGTGAGGGCTGAGCGCCTGGGCGGCAGAGTGTGGGTCAAGTTTGAGGGAAGCAACCCTACGGGAAGCTTCAAGGACCGCGGCATGAGTGTGGGCGTGGCCGTTGCGGAGGAGGCGGGTGCCAGGCTGGTGGCCGCTGCCAGCACCGGGAACACCGCCGCCTCGCTGGCAGCATATGCCGCCAGGGCGGGTCTTAGGAGCGCCGTTGTTCTCCCTAAGGGGAGGGTGGCTAAGGGTAAGCTGGCTCAAGCCATACTTCACGGCGCAACCATAGTGGAGGTGCATGGCTCGTTCGACGACGCCTTAACCGCCGTGATCGATGCGTCCAGGAGAGGCGCCGTCTACCCCCTGAACTCCTTCAACCCCTGGAGGCTTGAGGGCCAGAAGACCCTGGCCTACGAGCTGGTGGAGCAGCTGGGTAGGGTGCCGGACTACGTTTTTGTACCTGTAGGCAACGGCGGCAACATAGCGGCAATATGGAAGGGTTTCAAGGAGCTCCGGGAGTGGGGCCTCGTAGAGGACCTGCCCCGCATGGTCGGGGTGCAGGCGAGGGGAGCCGCGCCCCTGGCAGAGGCGTGGCTCAAAGGGTTGGAGAAGCCTGCATGGGTCGAGGAGCCTGAAACCATCGCCACAGCCATAAGGATAGGGAGACCCATAAACTGGCTGAAGGCCCTGAGGGCTGTAAGAGAGTCGGGCGGCTTCATGCTGGTGGTCGGCGACGACGCCATACTGGAGGCTCAGCGGAAAATTGCGCGTACCACGGGCCTCGGGGTGGAGCCGGCAGCAGCGGCACCCCTGGCAGGCCTGGAGGAGGCCCGCAGGTCCGGACTCGTCGAGGAGGGCGCCGAGACCATACTGGTAGCAACGGGGCACGCCTTGAAGGACCCCGAAATCGCTGCTTCAGCCAGCCACGCTGCCGTGGAGGCTGCCAACGCTTCGGAGGCTTCCAGGATTCTATCGTCTATCCCAGGGGTGGTGAGGCGTGGTTGAAAGGGTTATAGTAAGGGCCTACTCCAGCAGCGCGAACCTGGGGCCAGGCTTCGACGCACTGGCCGTCGCCCTCGACGCCTTCCACGACACTGTCGAGGCTAGGCTGGAGCACGGGGCTAGAGGCGTGTGGCTGGACGGGGTAGAGGGCCCCTACGCGTCCGAGGTTGGGCAGGGTGCAAACACCGCCGTGGAGGCGGCTAGGAGGCTCCTAGCAGCCCTCAATCACCCCCACACGGGGGTTTCGCTGAGGATCTGGAAGGGCATACCGGTTTCCCGCGGGCTTGGGAGCAGCGGCGCCAGCGCCGTGGCTGCAGTGGTCGCTGTCTCCATCCTACTGGGGGCGTCGCCGCCGCCTGAGGTGCTGCTGGAAGCGGCGGGCCAGGGGGAGGCTGTTAGCGCGGGTGTGCCGCACTACGACAACGTTGCGGCAAGCCTTCTCGGAGGCCTAGCCGTTGTGGTTCCCACGCCCAGGGGTGTGAGGGCGCTCTCCCTACCCATAGACGCCTGGTTCGTTGTAGCTGTACCCCAGACGCCGCTGATCGAGGGTAAGACCGGCGCTATGAGGGGGGTGCTGCCACGCCGGGTGGAGCTTAGCCGCGCCGTAGCCAACTGGCAGAGGCTCGCCGTGATGCTTGCAGCACTCGTAGAGGGCAACTACAGGATTGCGGGAGAGATGATGATGGGGGACAGGATAGTGGAGCCTGCCAGGGCCAGGTTCACCCCATGCTACAGCGAGGTGAGGAGGGCGGCCGTGGAGGCAGGCGCCCTGGGAGTAGCTATTAGCGGGGCCGGCCCCTCCATGGTGGCCCTGGTGGGGG
>JALURJ010000201.1 GCA_027016915.1 Desulfurococcales archaeon
AATATCTCAACACCCCTCCATAGAAGGTCTTCAGGAATATTTAATGCAGGGCATATCCTAAGGGTGCTCTCGCCGCACTTTGTTATCACCAGGCCTTTTTCCAGGCAACGGGTTATTGCTTTCGCGGCTAGTTTTGGTGCAGGTTTTTTGGTATCCTTATCCTCTACTAGCTCTATTCCTATCATTAGACCTTTACCTCTAACCTCACCAACATTCTCAACCTCTTCAACAAGTTCCCTCAATGCAGACAACAGTCTTCTACCAAGTTCTGCTGCTCTCTCATGAAGACGATTTTTAATCAATATATCGAGGAATCTTGACGCAGCGGCGCAGGCGACCGGGTTTCCGCCGAATGTTGTTCCATGAGCTCCAGGCTCCCAGGCATCCGCTATCTCCCTCTTGGCAACTACGGCTCCAAGGGGTAGACCCGATGCTATTGCCTTAGCGAAGATCACTATATCCGGAATGACGTGCCAGTGCTCGCATGCAATTATCTTTCCAGTTCTACCGAGTCCGCTCTGAACCTCGTCGGCTACCAAGAATAACCCCTCATCATCCGCTATCTTTCTTAAACCTGGAAGGAAATTGTCGGGTGGAACTATGTAGCCCGGCTCGCCGGATATGGGCTCAACTATTATTCCGGCCACATCATCCGGAGGCGCCAGATGATTCAACATGCTGGATATATATTGAAGTGTGAACGACCCTGCTTTTTCAGGTGGGCCGGGAAATCTATAGGGGTATGGATACGGCGCATGGAACGTCGGGGGGAGAAGGCCTGTTAGCCTCTTTCTATGCGCGGCTTTACTAGCCGTGGCTGAGAGTGCGAGAAGCGCTCTACCGTGAAAGGACGGCATAAACGCTATCATGCCCGGCTTGCCTGATGCATATCTAGCCAACTTGAGGGCAGCCTCCACGGCTTCTGTTCCACTATTTACTAATAGAACTCTTCCACTTGAAAGCTCTCCGGGAAGAATCCTTCTAAGCTTCTCGGCTACCTCTAGATAAGGCTCGAGATACCCTGTATGCCTGGAGTTATGTATCAGGGTTGCTGCTTGCTCTCTAATAGCCTCCACTATCTCGGGGTGGGAATGCCCAAGAGCCATGGACGCTATTCCAGCATTAAAGTCGATATACCTATTCCCATCCACATCCTCCAGTATGCTGCCTTCCCCACGTTTAAAGGCGACGGGAAGATAGTTATACATGACGCGCATCACTAGTTCTTTGTCCCTCTCCATAACTTGTTGAGATCCTGGCCCAGGAGGCTTCACGATTATTCTGGGCGCATCCATGGATGCTAGATTACGTAGCCATAAATTTAATCTATGCCTCAAAGATAGCGGGATGAGTGTTAGGGCGGAGGCCGAGGAGGCGGTCAGGGAGGGCCGTGTCAAGCTCTATGTCTTTAGGCCCAGTGGGCGCCGTAGGTGGATAGTCGTTGGAAGGCACGGCGACTACCTGGTCCTACCTCACGCAGGATACTGCTCGTGCCACGACTTCTTCTTCAGGGTTATGGGAGGCGGGAAGCCGACCTGCTACCACCTGGAGGCCGTCAAGATAGCCCAGGAGACCGGGAGATACGAGACCATAGAGGAGGAAGACCACTGGCACCAAACCCTAATGGACGAATGGCTCCAGAGAAAACCAACACGGGGCCCCTATACGCACCCCCGAAGAGAGGACCCAGGCCGAGGAACTGGCGGTAGGAGGTGATCCGGCCGCACGTTCCCGTACGGCCACCTTGTTACGACTTCTCCCCCCTTGCCAGGCCCAGACTCGACCCGGCCAACAAACGACCGGGCCTCGTCCAGGCCCAGCTCGGGTGGAGCGACGGGCAGTGTGTGCAAGGAGCGGGGACGTATTCACCGCGCGGTTTTAACGCGCGGTTACTAGGGATTCCTCGTTCACGAGGGCGAGTTGCAACCCTCGATCCCAACTGAGGCGGGGTTTAGGGATTGGCTCCCCCTTTCGGGGTCGCAACCCTCTGTCCCCGCCATTGAACGTCGCGTGCGGCCCGGGGGATTCGGGGCATACTGACCTGCCGTAGCCCGCTCCTTCCTCCGCCTTTCGGCGGCAGTCCCCCCAGAGTGCCCGGCGCCTTCCGGCCCGGTGGCAACTGGGGGCGCGGGTCTCGTCCGTTGCCTGAATTAACAGGACACCTCACGGCACGCACCGGCGACGGCCATGCACCTCCTCTCGGCTCGTCCGGAAAGGCCTTCAACCTGTCCATCATCCTGCCGTCGCCCCCGGTAAGGTTTCCGGCGTTGACTCCAATTAAGCCGCAACGTCCACCCCTTGTGGTGCTCCCCCGCCAATTCCTTTAAGTTTCAGCCTTGCGGCCGTACTCCCCAGGCGGCGGGCTTAATGGTTTCCCTTCGGCACCGGGCTGGCCCGTAGCCAGCCCGACACCTAGCCCGCATCGTTTACGGCTGGGACTACCGGGGTATCTAATCCCGTTTGCTCCCCCAGCTTTCGCCCCTCACCGTCGGGCGTGTTCTGGGCGGCCGCCTTCGCCACTGGTGGTCCTCCCGGGATCAGTGGATTTTACCCCTACCCCGGGAATACCGCCGCCCTCTCCCACCCCCAAGCCAGGTAGTATCCTCCGCAGCCCACAGGTTAGGCCTGTGGATTTAACGGAGGACACACCTGGCCGGCTACGGGCGCTTTAAGCCCAGTAATAGTCCTCACCACTCGCGGAGCGGGTATTACCGCGGCGGCTGACACCCGTCTTGCCCCCCGCTTATTCGCGCGGCTTTTTAGACCGCGCAAAAGCCACCACGAGGGTGGCACTCGGGGTAGCCCCGTCACGCGTTAGCGCATTGCGGAGGTTTCGCGCCTGCTGCGCCCCGTAGGGCCTGGACTCTTGTCTCAGAGTCCATCTCCGGGCTCCCCCTCTCAGGGCCCGTACCCGTTATAGGCTTGGTGGGCCGTTACCCCACCAACTACCTGATAGGCCGCAGCCCCATCCCAAGGCTGTCCCCGCGGAGCATCCCCGCGAGGCACTTTCGGAGACGGGTCGTTCCAGAGCCCGTCTCCTATGGGGGTTTAACCCCAGTTTCCCGGGGTTATCCCCCTCCTTGGGGTAGGTTGGCCACGTGTTACTGAGCCGTACGCCAGGCCCGCGGGTGGCCGCGAGCCTAAGACTTGCATGGCTTAGTCCCACCCCGATAGCGGTGAGGTCCGGCAGGATCAACCGGAGTCGTGCCTGGGGAGGGTTGCAAGGGTCGGGGGTTGTGGGGTGTACGGGGGCGTTTGGGCCCGTGCTCGGACCTAAGTGTGATTTTTGTGAGTGTCCTTAGGTCCTCATTTTGTTACCACGGTAGGAGGCCGTTTCTTCATCCGTGGGGAGGGCCTCTCCCCATGTTTGAAACGGTACCGCCGTCGGGAACCGTGGCGCAGATGTAGGTATGTTTGCCTGATTTAAATACTTTAACGATTCTTAACAATGGTTTAGCAGCGCTGGCGGGGGTTTTCAGCCCTTTTGCGGCATTATTTCACGTTATTAACCCTGTAGTCGTTGAAGAAGCCGCGTAAGCTGGCGCATACGCCTAGCAGGTAGGGCTTGACGACCAGGTCCCAAGGCGTTACTATACGCCAGGCCCCAGCCTCTTTCAAGAGTATGCACTCGGCTGGGCTTTTATACACTGTTGTCCAAGCCCACGAAA
>JALURJ010000202.1 GCA_027016915.1 Desulfurococcales archaeon
AGATACGGGTTCCTGGACAACTTCGCCATATGGTTCGGAGCCGGGGTCAGCATAGCCGAGTTCTGGGCCGGAGCGATCCTGGTGGCCAGCCCCATATCGCTCAGCCTTAAACTAGCGGTTGTAGCCATAGTACTCGGCCACCTGGTGGGCAACCTGCTTTTGTCCCTCGTCGGCGCAATAGGGGCTGAAACAGGTCTACCAACCATGGTCATATCCAGGAGGCCCCTGGGCCTTAAAGGCTCCCACCTTGTATCCGCACTCAACTATCTTCAGCTTATAGGCTGGACAGCCGTCATGCTGATCGTCGGCGCCCTAGCCATGAACACTGTTTCAAGCGAGGTCCTGGGGTTCGAGGCGTACCGGGCCTGGATACTGGTGCTCGGCGCCTTGGTGACTCTATGGAGCCTGGCAGGCCCCGAGAGGTGGAGTGTGCTTGGAAGGCTGGCAGCAGCGCTGCTGTTGGGCCTCTCCCTCTGGCTAGCCTACATAGTTGTGGAGAACTACGGGTTCTGGAGGCACTTCTCAGGCCCCTTCGAGACGTCCACCGGGTTCTGGCTAGGCCTGGACCTAGTCATAGCGATGCCCGTCTCCTGGGCGCCCTTAATAGCCGACTACACGAGGTTCTCCCGCAGCACCGGCGGAGGGTTCTGGGGCAGCTACGCAGGGTACTTTGTGTCGAGCTCCCTCTTCTACTTCCTAGGGGCCTTTAGCAACCTGGTGCTGGGAGAGATGGATCCGATAAGCGTGATCCTCTTCTACGGCCTGGGGGTCCCGGCGATGCTGATAATCCTGTTCTCGACACTCACCACCACTTTCCTCGACGTGTACAGCGCAGCCATAACGTATAAGAACATAAGTCCCGAGGCCGACGCTAGGCGGCACGTGGTCATTGCGGGCGTGCTGGGCACCCTCCTAGCCCTAGTCTTTCCCATGCAGGAGTACGAGTGGTTCCTACTCCTGATAGGCGGGGCCTTCGTAAGCCTCACAGCAGTCATGGTGGCTGACTACCTGAGCTCCCGGGACAGCTACAGGGACCCCGGCAAAGTGGCCGACCCCGGAACCCCTATACGGTGGGGCGCCATAGCAGTGTGGGCCGCGGGCTTCGCCCTCTACATGCTCCTAGCCCTGCCGGGCCTCCTCAACGTATATATCCCGGTTTTTGCCGAAGTGGGAGGCAGGCTTGGCAGCTCTATACCCACGCTCATAGCCGTGCTCCTAGCCTACATGATCTATACACGTCTATCCAGGAGGTGAGAAGAGTTGGAGGAACGACTCGTAATAGGAAAGGTTAGTAGAAAGGTCTTCGAGGAAGTGATCCTCCCCCACCTGGGGAGGAAGGATAAGTCCATAGTAGTGGGGCCGCAGTTTGGTGTGGACTTCAGTGTAATAGATCTAGGCGACAAGGTCCTAATAGTGGAGGTAGACCCGGTCTTCGTGGTGCCAGAGTACGGCTGGGAGAGAAGCGCCTGGTTCGCCGTGCATATCCTGGCCAGCGACGTAGCCGTCTCGGGAGTCCCTCCCAGGTACCTCTTCATAGACCTCAACCTGCCCCTGGAGATGAGCGACGAGGAGCTGCAGACGCTGTGGACCCTGATCCACAGGGAGTGCGAGAAACTCGGCGTAGCCATAGCTGCTGGGCATACGGGCAGGTACGGCGGTGTGGACTACCCCATGATCGGGGGAGCCACCATGGTTGGGGTCACGACGAGGGACGGCTACGTCACCCCAGCCATGGCTAGGCCGGGCGACGCCGTGATAATGACCAAGGGCCCCGCTGTCGAGACCGCCGGGATACTGGCTACCATGTTTCCAGAGGTCCTATCCAAGAAGTATGGCGAGAAGTTTGCAGAGGAGGCTAAGGAGATCTTCTGGCTGCAAAGCGTGGTTGACGACGCCCTCACCCTGGCGAAGCTAGGGCTCCGCACAGGGGTAACCGCCATGCACGACGCCACAGAGTACGGTGTCTGGGGAGCCCTCCACGACGTTGCTGAGGCGAGCGGTGTGGCGATCAGGGTTTACGAGGACAGGCTCTTCATACGCCCGGACGTCGAGAAGGTTGTCAACGCTTTCAGCGAGTTCACCGGGATCCCCGTGGACTCCTTCTCAGCCATAAGTGAGGGCACACTTATAGCAACTGTGAGGCCTGAGAAGGCCGAGAAGGCTGTGGAGCTGCTTAGGAGCAGAGGGATAGACGCTGCGGTGATAGGTGAGGTCCTTGAGGGCAAGGGCGTCACGCTGGTGAAGAGCGGCGGCGAGGAGGTGGAGGTCCCCGTGCCTAGGCAGGACCCCTTCTGGCCGGTGTTCTTCAAAACATTGGAGATCCTTAGGGGTGGTGGAGGCTGAGGAAGCCCATACCCACGGCGCTCACCATAGCCGGGAGCGACAGCGGCGGGGGTGCAGGCATCCAGGCGGACCTTAAGACATTTGCAGCCATGGGAGTCCACGGCATGTCGGCCATAACCAGCATAACCGCCCAGAACACTTACGAGGTCCGCGCCATCCACGACCTGCCGCCCAGCATGGTTGTGGCCCAGATAGAAGCTGTCGCCGACGATATAGGGGTTGACGCCGCTAAGACAGGGATGCTGAGCAACGCCGACATAATAAGGGCTGTGGCGGAGACTGTGGAGAGATACGGGTTCCCCCTAGTCGTGGACCCCGTAATGATAGCTAAGTCGGGCGCAAAGCTGCTCCGCGACGACGCCATAGAGGCTCTGGTCAGGATGCTTCTTCCCAGGGCAACCGTTGTTACGCCCAACAGGCCTGAGGCCGAGAGGATAACCGGTATCAGCATAAGGAGCCTGGAGGACGCCAGGGAGGCTGCCAGGCTCATCGTTGAGGACTATGGTGCTGAGGCAGCGGTTGTGAAGGGAGGCCACATGCAGGGTGAGTTCTCGGTGGACATACTCTACTATAGGGGCAGGTTCTACGAGTTCAAGGCTAGACGTGTGCCCAGCAACACTACTCACGGCACAGGCTGCTCCTTCTCCGCAGCTATAGCGGCCGGTCTGGCTAAGGGTAGGAGCGTGCCTGAAGCCGTGGAGGTTGCTAAGGAGTTCATAACCACTGCTATAGAATATGGGCTCAGGCTCGGCAGGGGGCACGGCCCGGTAAACCCCGTGGCGTGGATGGCTATCCCGGCCGAGAGGTTTAGGGTTCTGGAGAACCTGGAACGTGCAGCCAAGCTACTGTTGGAGAGGGGGGAGGTTGTAGCCAGGGTCGTGCCGGAGGTTTTTATCAACATAGGCATGGCGCTCCCCACACCCTACGCTAGGACACCCATGGATGTAGCGGCAATTCCCGGCAGGATTGGGAGGTACAGGGAAGGCATAATTGTTCCAGCCAAGCCGGAGTTCGGGGTTTCGAGGCACATAGCCCGCGCCATATTGACCGTGATGGAGTTTGACCCCGAGATAAGGGCTGCCGCCAACATAGCGTATAACGGGGAGGTGGAGGAGGCCGTCCGGAGCCTAGGACTTGTCCACAGCAGTTTTGACCGCAGAGAGGAGCCCCCGGAGGTCAAGATGGTTGAGGGAGGCACCACCGTGTGGGGGGTGAAAACGGCTGTTCGGAGGCTTGGCGGCAGGGTGCCAGACGTCGTCTACGACTATGGGGAGCATGGAAAGGAGCCGCTAACCTTCGTGTTCGGTAGGGACGCCGTGGAGGTGGCTAGGAAAATAGTTAGGATAGCTGAGAGGGTAGGGCGAGGCCCCTGAAACAGGATTTTTGGCTAGGAGGGCAGCGAGATATTGACGTCCTTCATCAACATGTGGGGCGCCCTGGTGGGTGTCCTGACCTCCCACCACTCTATCTGCCACCGCTCCGAACCAACGGCCTCTATGCTGGAGAATATGCGGGGCATATAGTCGGCTATCCTCACCCTCTCCACACACGCTACGGGCTCCCCGTTCCTTACTATGAAGGCTGCATCCCTCGAAACCGTGGAGAACAGGCCCTCCAGGTAGTTCTGGAACCTGGTGTACCAGTTGTTGGTCAGGTAAAGCCCGTTGTCAAGCATCTCAAGCATTTCACCCGGCTTCATGTCCCCAGGCGCTACCTCGAGGTTGAACGCCCTAGGCATTATCCATCCAGCGTTACCTGTGGTCTCCCCGCCCAGCAGCTTGGCTGTCTTGGAGTTGTGTAGGAACCCCTTGAACACCCCCTCCTCGACTATGGGTTTGTCCCTGGTAGCCACGCCCTCGTCGTCGAAGCCTGAGAAGCCTGGGAGGCTGGTGTCGCGGGGCTTGTCGTGGATGGTTAGGCTGGGGCTGAACACCTGGTCTCCCGGCTTCCTGCCCTGGAGGAAGCTCATGCCGAAGATGAGCATCCCGGCATTGGCGGCGTCGGCTATGCTGTCCACCAGGTTGCCGACAATCATGGGTGAGAGCAGGACCCTGTACTTCCCGGGCTCTATCTTTTCCCTCGGAAGCTTGGCGGAGAGCTCTGCGAGCTCCACGGCTTTGGACATCGCTCTGCGGGCCAATCCGGGCTCGTAGCGGGTGGAGGTCCAGCTCCACTGCCCACTCCTCTCGCCCCTGAACACCCTGACATAGCCGTTGAAGCTGGTTGACTCGTAGCCGAGTTCGGCCCCGTTGCTTCCCAGCAGCACTGTTTCCCTGTGGACGAAGTCTATCTTTCCAGCAGCGTCGCCCAGCTCGGATATGCCCAGCTCCTCCAGCTTTTCTGAGACCTCGCCCGTGGCCGCTGCTTCTGCCACGGCCTTGTCTCTGAAGGACACGGGCTTGCCTGTGGGCTCAGGCAGGGGTGCGTAGAAGGGTGAGGGCTGTAGCTTGGCCAGTAGCTGGGGAAGCCTCTTGACGACATCCTCCACGTTTTCGGCCTCGAAGCTCAGTACCCCTATCTTCCCGTCCTTGGCTGCGTAGATGCCGATCATGTTCTTCCTCCAGGACTGGACCACCGTTATCTCTCCGCGCGCCATTTTCACCATAAGCCAGTTTACCGCCTCCACCTTTACCATGTATTCCCCGATCAGGCTTGAAACAAGTCTGGCCGTCTTCTCAGCTAGCTCCACGTGGCTCATCTGAGCGTCACCCCTCTCATCCTTATGTGGGGTCCTCCAAACCATACGGGGACCCCCTGGGCTGGCTCGCCCTTGCCGCAGGTGCCTGCGAAAAACGTGAGGTCCTTCCCCACAGCGTCTATGGAGGAGTAGAACTCCTTGGTAGTCACCTCTAGCGCGGCGTCTCTAACGGGCTCGGCTAGCTCGCCGTTCCTTATCATGTACGCCTCGAGGCCCACGTATCTCTGCCCCCACCTCACGTCGTCTATGTTCCACTCCATGTATTTCTTGATGTAGACACCCTCCCTGACGTCCTCGAGGAGTTCTTCGAAACTATAGTCTCCTGGGACAAGGTAGGTGTTGGCCATCCTGACTATGGGCTCGCTGGCATAGTCCTTGGCTCTCGCAGCCGCGTTGCTCTCCACGCCGTAGACTGCGGCCGTCTCCCTGTTGTGGAGCATGCCCACGATCCTGCCTTTCTCGTAGATCACCCTAGGCCCTGCGGCTACGCCCTCGTCGTCGTAGAGGTAAAACCCGTAGCTCCCAGGAATCGTGGGGTCGTCCATCACGGTTACGTGCTCGCTTCCTATCACGTCGTCCTTGTAGGTTGTTCTGAAGCTCATGCCGGCCTGCGCGGCCTCTCTGCCCAGTATCCTGTCGGCCTCGCTGGGGTGTCCAGCCGACTCGTGTACTGCGAGGCCCACTACCTCGGGGCCCAGCACCACGTCTATCTTGCCCCTGGGAGGCTCCTTTGCCTTGACCAGGTTTATGTAGAGGCTTTCAACGTCGTCCTTCATGTTGCCCGCGATGTCCAGTTTCTCCATAAGCTCGTATCCCCCGGAGCCCCCTATCTGGTTCCACCTGTTGGCCTTCCGCTCGCCGGAGGCGGCAGCCATATTGTAGAATACCATGAGGCGCGGCACGGTGCTCTCCACGTGTGCGCCATCGCTGTTAACTATGATCTTCTCCTCGACCGACTCGATGTAGTTGAAGGTGACGTTCCCCACTCTAAACCCGTTCCTCTCAAGCTCGAGGCCCTTATACATTTCCAGTATGTCGGAGACCTTGACATCAAGGCTCATGTTCTCGAAGGGCTTGACAGGCTCCACTGCATAGCGGGCCCTGCCCACGCGCCCAGGCCCCATCTCGACGGGCCTCCGCATGTAGGGTGCAGCCGACCGGGCTGAAGCCACGGCGCGCTGCACAGCTCTCTCGAGAGCCTCTCTCCTCAGGGAGGATGTCGCCGAGAACCCTAGGCCGCCTCCAACTATCACCCTAAGAGCCACGCCCTCCGAGACGCTCTCGCCGGCTCCAAGGATGGCGCCGTTTATCATTAGGATCTGGAGGGTCCGAACCCTGTGGAACCTGGCCTCCGCGTACGAGGCGCCCTGGCTCAGCGCCTTCTCGACGAGGCTTGAGAGTAGAAGAGGGTCGGGTTTGGACATCTCTTAACGCCCTGTTCGAATGATGATTTATAGATGGTAAAAAATCCGTAGGGTCCCGGGGAGGGGTCGACTACTTCATCCACTTCTCCTCGTACTCCTGGATGTACTTTGTGCTTTGCTTGAGGTCTATGAACAACTTCTGGGCCTCCTGGACGTCATCTACCGTGACCTTGTGTCTGCCGTTCCGCTCAGCTATGATCCTGGCGGGCTCCATGAGCTGCACGGCGTATCTTAGGCTCGTCTCGGAGCCGATCCTGGTAAGCTCCTCCACAGCCTCCTCCGTGAGGGGCACCTCCTCCTCATCGGCCCTGATCTTGATGATCTCCCTGATCTCATCGGGCGTGTAGGGCCTTGTGGGTATGATTAGAAGTCTGTCAAGCAGATCTAGCGGCATGCCGTGGGGCGACTCCAGCTCGGTGCCCCTTATCCTGGTTATGCCTCTGTTGGTTGCAAGGATCATTATTGGGGCTAGCTCGCTCTCCATGGTTCTGGTGAGGAAGCTATAGGCCTCGAGGTCCAGCATGTGGGCGTCATCTATGAAGAGTACTCCGGGAACTATGCTTGCCCTGCCCTCCTCGACGAGCTTCCTAACCTCCTCGTCAACCTTCTGTCTGACCTCCGGGCTGATCTCCCTCTCAGCAGCGAACCCCAGGAGCAGCGTTATGCTCGCCCTCTGGGCTGCATAGTAGACGTCGAGGTCGTGGAGAGTGAAGGTCCTCACTATCTCCTTCTCCTTCTTCACCGGGCCGCTGGGCATTTCCACGAACCGCTCCGCCTCTATGTCGAAGTACCGGGCCTTCTCGACTCCCCGCACCCTCCCAGTCTTATGCACGGTGCCTGTCTCGGCGTCGATCCAGATCAGGTCGCCCCTCCTAACGCCCAGCTGGATCAGTTGGGCCGCTATCTCCTCGCTCACCGTTATGGTTAGCTGGTCGTCCCTGGTTTCTAGGGTGAGCCTGGCCTCCCTGGGAACCATGACGTAGGGGTTGAAGGGGTGCGAGGCCCTCCTTATCTTGAGTTCCCTCACTACTCCTTCATACACCTTCCTGACCTCTCTGAGCCTGACGCCTATGGCCTTCCTCACGGCCTGCATGAGGACCTCTGTCTTCTTGATCTCGGCCGAGTATATCTCGGAGCCGTTCATAGCGACGAAGGGCGTATCCTCCCCCAACTCCTTGGCTATAGCTACGGCTATGGCGGTCTTCCCGGTCCCCGGAGGTCCGACAAGTAGTATGCCACGGCCGGACATGCGGCCCTCCTTTATCATCTTGACAATTATGCCGGCCGCCTCCCTGGCTTCCACCTGGCCTACTAGGCCCGCTGCAACCCTCTTGGCCCTACCTTTCTCGTCGAGGCCCAGCCCCCTGATATGGCTGTGGGCCCCTATCCTTCTAAACTCTTGGAGGGGGACTTCCCTTATCTCCGGCATGCCGGGCCCCAGAAGTGTGGAGTACCACACATGTTATAATCGTTAACGCAGGGCTGGGAAACATAATTATGCGTAAAGCCTCATTACAGTCTATTGGCTACCAAGCGCCCGACGGGTGTGGTGTTTGGGAGAAACAGCTGTGAGGCTGGCACAGAGGCTCTGGGCCGACACAAATAGAGTGCTCTACAAGGCGTCAACGCTGGAGGAGGAGGGCGCCCCCCGAATAGTATCAGAGTTGAGAAAGGTGGCGCAGCTCACAGCCCTATGGCAGAGGCTGATGCCTCCCCTCCCCGGCAGCACGGTCAAGGAGCTGTTCTCGCAGCTGGAGGAGGCGCTTGCCAAGGCCTATAGCTACATAGAGTCGGGCGACATGGGGGGTGCCACCTACTGGGCAACCTATTCCAGGGTTATCGCCGAGGCTGTCAACAGGGAGCTAGGCTACCTGTTGACAAGGTATAAGCTCCTGGCCCAGACCCCCCTCCTCCTAGTACTCATAGCTTCCCTAATGGTGCCCCCGCTTACAGGAGGCCTTGCAAGCCTGGCCGGACTACTAGTATACCTTGTCAGCCTAGTGTTGGCAGGCTCGGCGCTCGCAGCAGCCTCGATATCGCCCAGGCTGGCTGCAGCCACCGGGGCGGCGGCGCTGCTAGCCATGGTGGCCTCGTCCCATAGTATGGCTTCCCTGGTTCCAGCCTTCGTACTGTTGGCTGTGCTTGCCTCCTCCTACGATAAAACCAAGATGCTCAGGCCTAGACGTGTAGAGGTGAGCCCACCCCAAATACCGGTGGTTGAGGAGGCTATGGCCGGGGACGAGGAGCTCCTGGCCTCGGTCTACAGGAGGATCTATGGCGACAGGTGGAAGGAGATGATGGAGTACGATTTGAGGAGCCTCATGAAGCAGGGGCTGACCAGGGAGCAGGCCGTTATTAGGAGGCTACGTGAGCTAGGCGTCCCTGCCGACAGGTAGCCTAGGTCTGGCTAGGTTCTTCTCTATGATCATCTCCCAGTAGCCCTTACCCGTATCCCTGACCTCAACCTCCAGCTCTATGGCCTCGACCGTCTCCCTGATCAGCCTCACACACTCCTCTATGTCTGTCAGTACCTTGAGCCTGTCCCCCTCCGGAATGCGGGCTATTTTCCTCACGACCTTGACCATGGGGGCGGGGCAGTCCTCGCCGCGGACGTCCAGCACGTGTTCTTTAGCCATGGTCTCACCTCAGCCCTTGACCCGCGAGAGGACCAGCTCCTTATAGATCCTCCATGCCTCCTCCTCGTCGGTTATCCCGTCAACTATTGCCCTGCCGTCTCTGAAAAGTATGAGGGAGGCCGTGTCGCTGATAGCTATCTTTAGGGTGTGCTCGGTGACCGAGACGAGCCTGGCTGAGTCCATATGTTTGGCCAGCTCAGGTAGGTTGAGCCTCATGGGGTGGGGTGGCATCACCTCGACGGCGTTTGTACCGCAGATCCTGGCACTTACAGCCTCCACCCTCTTCTCTAGGAACTCGAATCTTTGAAGCCCGCATGTGGGGCACTTTTCGTTCCTCTTAATCCTGACCTTGTCCAGCTCCAGCCTCAGCGCATCGACCACGTATAGGTGGTCATGGTCGGCCTCCATGCCTAGGAGGAGCTGAAGGGCCAGTGTCGCCGCTACCGAGGCGGTCATGGTGACAGCTGTGTTTACCACTCCGAGTATGTCACACACGTCGTGCCTCTCCACTATTGGACGGGGCATGAAGCATCTGAGGCATGGCCCCTTACCCGGCTCTACGAGGAGGACGTTGCCGTACCAGGTCTCGGCCCCTACGAATATCCATGGTTTGCCCAGCTTCACCGCTGCGTCGTTTATCAGGTACCTTATCTCCATGTTGTCGGTGCCGTCCATGATTAGATCCACGTCCCCCACTATGTCGAGAATGTTGTCTGGACCCACCCGCGCCACTACGGGTTCGACTTCTATGTCTGGATCTATGGACTTGATCCGCTCTGCACACGCCACAGCCTTGGGTATGGCCTTCCTAGCGTCCTCCGTGTACATTAGGTGGACTCTGGGCAGGTTGCTTAGGTCGACGAAGTCCTTGTCCACCACGCGGATGAAACCCACACCCAGCCTGGCGAGAAGCTCGGCCTCAGCCGAGCCTGTGGCGCCGCACCCTATCACCGCCACTCTACTGTTCCTTAGCTTCACCAGGCCCTTGACGCCGATCTCCCTGACTATTATTTGCCTAGAGAACCGCTCTATAGACTCCGGGGTCAGCAAGGCTTTCACCGCTCTCAATCAGGTTCATTAGTGTGCTCCTCCTAAATTATGATTCGCGGATGATGACCACCTCGACATCAGCGGAGCATATGAGCAATGATGAGGTGGCGGCTGTCTGAAACAGCTGTTCGATGCGTTTTTATCCCCGGCGGGATCAATACATAGCTGGGCTTTATGGTTCTGAAAGGCAGGGACGTGGTCTCCATACTCGACCTTTCCCGCGAGGAGCTTGAAGCCCTGTTCGAAACGGCTGATGAGTTTGACAGGCGCGGCCGGGCCAAATACCGGGTCTTGGAGGACAAGGTGCTCGCCCTAGCGTTCTTCGAGCCTTCCACCAGGACTAGGCTAAGCTTCGAGACGGCAATGAAGAGGCTCGGAGGCGAAACCATAGGTTTCGCCGGGGCCGAGGCTACCAGCGTGGCTAAGGGCGAGAGCCTCACCGACACCATAAGGATGCTGGACTCCTACGCCGACGCCATAGTCCTGAGGCACAGGTACGAGGGTGCCGCCAAGCTCGCGGCAGAGGTGGCTGAGAACCCGGTGATCAACGGTGGTGACGGGAGGCAGCACCACCCCACGCAGTCCATGATAGATCTCTACACGATCCGCCGCCTCTTCGGCACCATAGACGGGCTCAACATAGCCCTGGCTGGCGATCTGAGGTATGCTAGGACCGCTGCCAGCCTAGCGTTGGCGCTAACCATATTCAAGCCCGGGCACCTCTACCTGGTCTCGCCGCCTCAGCTAGCCATGAGGCCTGAGGTCCTAAGGGTGCTGGACGAGG
>JALURJ010000203.1 GCA_027016915.1 Desulfurococcales archaeon
GACCTAGGGTGCCTGCCGCACCTACCCTCACAACACCAACCCCCACACCCACCACGACGTTCCTAACCACAACTACAACCACCACTACAGCCCAGCCCTCCCCGGCATTTCCACCCATGGAGGAGCCCTTCTTCACCGTATCGCTGGAGACGGTTGCCGCCATTCCCAGCGGAGGGGGCTTCGAGGCCTCACTGGTCTTTGAGGGGTATAACGGGTTTTCGGGGAGGGTGGAGCTGGAGGTTGTGGGTGTCTGGTATCATACTAGCGATGTGGGTGTTGGAGCCAACCTGCTGAGGCCTGGGCTGGTCAACGTGTCTGCCCCCAGGAGCGTGGAGGTTCCGGGCAGGGCCAGCGTGAAGATCGAGTTGTCAGGGGATGCGCCGCTGGGCAAGTATAGCGTGGTGCTCACGGCCAGGGGCGGGGGCTTCGCCTCAACCGTGCTGATACCCTTCAGGGTCTACGCTTACCCATCATACCTGATCAGGCCCATCACAAGCAAACCCCTTGTCAAGGCTGGCGAGTGGACGGAGATAACCCTAAGGGTGGAGCCCATAGGCCCCTTCAACCAGTCCGTGAGCCTGGAGGTTAAAGACACCGCCTGGGGCGTGGAGGCTGAGATCCTCGACGGCAAAGGTGTGCCACCCTTCAACGCTACACTGAGGGTGAGGGTGGAGGACGTATGGCGGGCAATGGAGGAGAACTTCACCAACACTAACCTCTACGTGGTTGTCACGGGGACCCCTAAGGGCCCCTCAACGATTATCTGGCTCGGCACGGAGGAGGTGGAGCAGACCAGCCTTCTGGGAACTCTGCTGGCGGTGCTAACACTGCCCGTGAGAGCGGTAGCAGGGGTGGCCCTGGGCGTTATGCTGGAGTTCTCCTACGGCCTGGCGCTACCCATGGTTCCTCCGGGCGCTTTCCTCGAGGCCGGGATGACGGCCACCCTGCCTGAGCTTATGGAGGAGACGCTAAAGGCTCCTGCAGGCTTCGAGGGCGCCACAATAAACAATGCCAACCACTGGACAACCTACCTGAAGCTGGGTGTGGCCAGCGCCTCTAAGCCAGCCTCGATCCTTGCCGCCGCTGCCGACGTATACGTGCCCTCCGGGGCGGATGCAGCCATACCCATACTGGTCTACGTGGACAACCCATCTGCCGTTGAGGTGGAGGCGCTGAGGGTGTGGGAGACTATAAAGGTCTTCCCGCCGGAGAAGGAGGTCCACACAGCCCCGGCCAACGTGACGCTGGAGCAGGGGCCCGGCGTGCTCAGGGGGTTCATATTCCTTCCGAACGAGAACGTGGGTAACCGACTCGTGGTCACAGTGAGGGACAAGGCCACAGGCAGGATCCTAGACAGGGTGGAAATACAGACCCACACATACAACCCACCCACAATTATAATAGCTGCCGCCAGGCCGGGCGAAACCGTTATCGTGCCGCTCAACGGCCTCCCCAACCTCAGGGGAGAGGGGCCTGAAAGGTGGCTGGCCGAGCTTAGCGGCAACATGTCGTTCATGAGGCCTAGGCCGCCGATCTTCAGAAATCTGGAGGGCGTGGCTGAGGCCACCCTATACCAGAGCATAGAGCCCGACAAGTGGCTGCCGCCGAGCCGGGTGCTGGACCTGGAGGTTAGGGGGATCGGCGAGGCTAGAACAATCCTCCTGATGAGGCTGAAGCCGGATCTGGAGCCAGGCGTCTACAGCTCCCAGACCGGCGAACTGGTCGATGCGCAGGGCAGACCCCTAGGCGTATGCATAGTCCACCTGGCTGTGCTAAAGTCCTCCTAGATCAGCATCCTTCCACCGCATCTCACGTTATGGTTCGATTTTTGATGGTAAATTATTTCAACTATCAGGGCATCTCATAGTCGTGGGACCGGTGGATAAAATTGGATAAAATTGATATTACACAAATTAAAGAAAATAACGGCCGTATAGTGAGCAGGGTGGCACCCCGCGTGCGGGGCAGGGTGCCGCTCAACCTAAAGGCTTCTCTGAGGCCCGTCGGCAGGGTGGTGGTCGACGCAGAGATCTGCAAGGGCTGCGGGTTCTGCATAGAGTTCTGCCCCCAGGGCATACTGGAGTTCTCCGACAAGATCAACAAGCAGGGGTACCAGTACCCGAGGGTGAAGCCGGGGATGGAGAACCTCTGCGTAGACTGCGGCATGTGTGAGAGGGTTTGCCCCGAACTGGCGATCCAGGTGTATGAGGCCGACAGGGTGCCCCCGGAGGTGGTGACTGCATGAGCCAGGGTCTCCTCAAGCCAGGAGTATACTTCATGAGGGGCAACCACGCCTGCGTCGAGGGAGCCCTGATAGCTGGTTGCAGGTTCTTCGCAGGCTACCCGATAACGCCGAGCAACGAGGTCTCAGCCCTTATGAGCAGGAGGCTGCCCCAGGTGGGGGGCTACTTCATCCAGATGGAGGACGAGATAGGCAGCATAATGGCCGTGCTGGGAGCGGCGAACGGCGGGGTCAAGGCCATGACGGCTACGAGCGGCCCAGGCTTCAGCCTGATGATGGAGAGCATAGGGCTCTCAGCGATGACCGAGACCCCCGCGGTGATAGTGGACGTGCAGAGGGGAGGCCCCTCCACAGGCCTACCAACCCTGGTGGGCCAGGGGGACATAATGCAGGCCAAGTGGGGGAGCCACGGCGACTACGAGGTGGTGGCCTACCTGCCAAGCAGCCCCCAGGAGATGTTCGACCTCACCATCAAGGCCTTCAACACCGCCTGGGCCTACAGGATACCCGTCATAGTGCTGGCGGACCAGGTTGTGGGCCAGATGATAGAGAAGGTCGTGGTGCCGCCCCACGAGGAGATAGAGATCGTGGAGAGGAAGAAGCCCGAGGTGCCGCCCGACATGTTCAAGCCCTTCGACTATAAGTACCTGGTACCACCCATGGCCGTCGCGGGCGAGGGCTACAGGGTCCACGTAACCGGGCTAACCCACGACGACCGCGGCTACCCCACCACGAGCCACGAGGTCTCTCAGAAACTGGTGTCCAGGCTTGTGAGGAAGGTGAGGGAGAACGAGAAGCTGATCGGCGAGTGGGAGGAGTACCAGACCGACGACGCAAGCCTCGTTGTGGTGGCTTTCGGCATAACCAGCAGGTCAGCCAAGAGGGCTGTGAGGGACGCACGGAGGGAGGGGCTCAAGGTGGGGCTCTTCAGGCCCAAGACGGCCTGGCCCTTCCCCCACTGGGCCCTCAAGAAGCACGTGGACAGAGGCGCCGACATACTGGTCGTCGAGATAAACATGGGCCAGATGGTCCGGGTCGTGAGGGAGTACTTCGTCAACCTGGTGAAGATACACTCCATGACCTGGGCCCCCGGCACGGTTCCCCCGCCCGAGATCATTCTCTCGAAGATTAAGGAGGTGTACCCGGGATGAGCAGGCTCGAACTAGTCAAGAAGACCAGGACGGACGAGATAAGGAGCCTACTCCGAACCGAGAGGTTCCCCCACATATGGTGCCCAGGGTGCGGCATAGGAGTAGCGTTGAAATGCTACGCTGAG
>JALURJ010000204.1 GCA_027016915.1 Desulfurococcales archaeon
ATGACCATTGCTGGTTTTAGAGGGGCTACCCGCACGGCAACCATGGGGGAGCGTCCCGTCGACACGCGCGTAAATATTAGGGCACGTTCTGTAGTCATGCCCATTATGAACTGGAACTCGTTACCGGTCATGGTTTCGATAGCGGCAAGGCTGTCCAGAACGGTGTATCCGTAGATTTTTCTATCAGGAATCTCGGTGGATAACGGTATGCCCCTGACGGCGGTTATGACTTCGTCTATTCCTACACCTTCCTCATATTCCAGCATATCGATTATAGCTTCGACATTAAGGTTCATGGACCTAGCCAGCTCTCTTACGATGTTCCAGCCCCGCTCCTCGTCGAGGTGGAGTAGCCCTTCAACGAACCGCTTGATAAACCTGCTTCCAGGGATCCTTCTACCCTTCTCGTAGTCGCTGATAACGCTGGGAGCCACCATCATGTACTTTGCCACCTCTACCTGGGACGCCTTGAAAAGTTCGCGCCACTTCTTCATGGCAGTACCTGGGTCCTCGCTCCAAACAATGTCTCCGGCTATCCTCCTGGCAATAACGTCGCGTATAAAGCTTGAGACCACCCAAGGCCCCTGGGCCGATAATGGGAGTGGTGGAATAAAAATTACACGACATTAGTCGAACAAGGAGGTTTGGTGGGCCCGCGGGGATTTGAACCCCGGACCTCCGCCTTTCTCAGGGCTAGAGGCCTTGTAAGGGCGGCGTCCTAACCAGGCTAGACGACGGGCCCGCCGAAATAAGGTTCAAGTGGCCGGGTTTTAATACATTTACCTTGTACCCCTATGTTTTAGGATTTCGGAAAGGCTTTCGGGGTAGGGCGGGTATGCTATCCCCTTCTCTGTGACTATTGCCGTTATCAGTTCGGGTGGCGTGGTATCGAATGCAGGGTTATACACGTCTACTGTAGGTACTGTTATGGTCACCTTGCCTAGAACGGTTCTCACCTCGTCCGGGCTTCGCTCTTCTATAACTATGTCGTCAGGACTGGTCCTAGGATCGATGGTGGATGTTGGTGCAACCACGTAGAATGGGACTTTATGCCTATTGGCTAGTACCGCTATTGTATAGGTACCAATCTTGTTGGTAACGTGGCCGGTGAGTAGAATCCTGTCAGCTCCTAGAAATACTTTGGAAACCAGTCCCTTGGACATGACGTAACCCACCATGTTGTCGGTGATTAGGTGCACTGGTATCCCCTCCTTCACAAGCTCCCATACTGTTAGTCTTGCCCCCTGGAGGAGAGGCCGGGTCTCAGTGGCTATTACCGAGATTTTCTTACCTTGCTCCCATGCGGCCCTTATAACGCCCAAGGCGGTGCCATACCCCGCTGTAGCGAGAGCGCCGGTGTTGCAGTGGGTGAGCAGGGTGTCCCCATCCTCCACGAGCTCCGCCCCTATCCTGCCCATAGCCATGTTTGCCTCTACGTCTTCCCTCATTATCCTAAGCGCCTCCTCCACAAGCGTCTTCCTGATCCCGTCGGCATCCATTGTGTTGGCTGCATTCCTTGCCTTTGCCAGCATCCTGTCTATGGCCCAGAACAGGTTGTAGGCTGTGGGCCTTGTCCTTCTAAGTCTTTCAGCAGCTTTCTCCACGTCTCTCAGCAGCTGTTCAGCCGTATCTGCGGGAGAGTTATAGGCGGCCATAGCTATTCCTAGGGCTGCGGCCACGCCTATTGCTGGGGCACCCCTTATTTCCAGCTTCTCAATGGCTTGAGCCAGTCTCTCGACATCCCTAGTCTCGACTACGCGTTCTTCCCAGGGTATACGGGAGACGTCTATCCACCTTACTGCGCCGTCCCTCCATTCTAAAGGCTTAATAGCCAATCTCTCGAAGACCTCCAAGCAGAGCACCAGAAGTATAGTTGGTGGAGAGAATAAAATAATGGTGGTGCTGAAATGGCAGAGGCCAGGCCTGTCGCCGTAGTGACGGAGGAGGGCGCCGTGATTAGGGAGGGTTACCAGGAGTTGAAAATGGAGGGCTACGGGTTTGAGGGGCCTGAGGGGCTTAGACTCACGCCGCTGGAGACGGCTTATCTGCTATATAAAGGCCGTATTTCGGCAACGCTGGATGGGCGGGAGGCTGGTTTCCGCGACCTTATGGCCTATTATTCGCGGAGAAACGAACTGATGTGGGTGATGTTCACTGTATATTACGATCTCAGAAAAAGGGGAAGGAAACCTGTCCAGGGCCCCTCACGTAACAGCCTGGTGTTCAGGGATCCCCGGGGGAATATAGTTGAGGTGTATGTCTTGGAGGAAAATAGGGTGATAAGTCTAATCGACGTGTTGGAGATGCTGGAAGCCTCGGTGAGGAACGGGAGAACACCGGTCCTGGCCATTGTTGATAGGCACGGTGATGTCACATATTATGCTATTAACAGATTCACTCCCAGGAGGGGATAGTGGTTGCCTGAGAAAATACCGCTCCAGCCTCTAAGGGGGATGCGGGACATCCTTCACCCCGACGCGGGAGACATAGTGTGGCTATCCAACACCTTCAGGGCTGTGGCTTCGCTTTACGGCTATGTGGAGGTGATCCCTCCCACGCTTGAACGCTTTGCCCTGTTTGCCTTAAAGTCGGGGGAGGAGATTCGGAGAACAATGTACGTGTTCAGGGATAAGGCTGGTAGGGAGGTGGCGCTTAGGCCGGAGGTAACAGCCAGTGTTGCAAGGATGTATCTTGATAAGATGCGCGGGATGCCTAAGCCCATTAGGGTCATGTATATCGCCAACTGCTTCCGGTACGAGGAGCCACAGCATGCCAGGTACAGGGAGTTTTACCAGGCCGGTGTGGAGCTTATAGGCTCTCCGGATATCCTGGGAGATGCTGAGACCATATCGCTTTTGGATGAGTTCTTGGAGGTTGTAGGCCTTAAAGGCTATCGTTTCAAACTAGATAATGTCGGTATACATAGGGCTGTCATGAGGAAGGCAGGTATATCGGAGGAGGAGCAGGACAGGGTTCTCCACCTCATGGACAAGAAGCTCTACGATGAGGCCCTTGCGGCTGCCCGTCGCGCAGCTTCTGAGAGGAATAGTGTAGAGATACTGGCCCAGCTGGCCGAGGGCATCAGATTAGAGGAACTTAACCAAGTGTTAAGGAGTGTGCCCGAGGCTCTCTCCGAGGCAGAGAAACTTGGGAAGCTTGTGGAAGTTCTCGGCGAAAGCCTGGGGGATAAGCTATACGTTGACCTAGGATTCGCTAGAGGGCTGGCATACTATACTGGGATAATATATGAGGTGGAGGTGCCCGATCTCGGTGTTAGCGTGGCCGGGGGTGGGAGGTATGACACACTGATCGAGCTCTACGGTGGCGAGCCCACTCCGAGCACAGGCTTCGCCGCTGGGCTGGACAGGCTTCTCATAGCTTTAAGGATGCAGAACAAGCAGCAACTGGCCCCGCAGCCAAGCCGCGTGCTGATAATACCGCTGATCCCTGAGGCTGAAAGCACAGCACTGCTCCTCGCAAGGAGGTTGCATAGAG
>JALURJ010000205.1 GCA_027016915.1 Desulfurococcales archaeon
AATGTCCAGTGCCAGATCTTTAGCCTGAGTAATTATGTCTGCCATAACCTACACCCTTCCATAGACTATAATACGAGAACCGAGTATATAAAACCTGAAACAGAAATCTCCTGTAGGCCGGGCTGAATGATGTGAACCTCCGACACGGAGCCCGCGAGGGCGTTGAAGAAGCCCTGCGATGCTGAGTCATCAGCCCATCCAACGGCGATGGTCAGACCTGATAGCACCCATCTCTGCGTGAAGCCCTCCCGACAACGTAAAGTACGGTGAGGGAGAGGCTCGCTAACCTGGGGGGTATCCCTAAGGCGTTGGCCACATCGCCAGGTTTAAAGCAGCCGCCTCCAGCCCTCAGGGCCTCGTATACCCTCTCAACAACTTCCACGGGTACGGTCCATACGGATATGCGTGTTGGCTTAACCGCTATCAAAAGGTATTCCCGGCCTTGCCGCAACACTAGTCTCCCCTCTCGTTGAAAGCTGCTCTGAAGGATCCCCATCGCCTCCCGCCGGGCTTGCTCCCTAAGCCTGCATCTTCTAGGTATGGACTCCGAGCAGGCTACGGCGTCTATCTTGGACAGCCACCATAATGCACGTTTAATGAGAGCAGACTTCACCCCCAGACGCTCGGCAATCTCGCTAGTAGTCATAGCGAAGGGGTGTTTGACCATAGTTATCACCGCGGGAAGCAGCCACGGTTTTCTGGCTAAGAGCAACCCCAGTGACCCCCGAGTATATGGCATCACACACCACCCCTGGGCAACCGTTTATATGGATCCTTCCCCTCTAGATGGCTGGGTGTTCAGGGTGGAGTATAAAGTTAGAGATATCGGTCTGGCTGGCCGGGGGAAGCTTCAGCTTGATTGGGCGGAGCAGCACATGCCGGTATTGCTCAGGATAAGGAAACAGTTCCAAAACGAGAAACCCCTCAAGGGGCTGAGAGTGGGGGCAGTACTACATGTAACCAAGGAGACAGGGGTGCTTATGAGAACCCTGGCGGCTGGCGGCGCTGAGATCGCACTAGCTGCAAGCAACCCCCTCTCAACGCAGGACGACGTAGCTGCAGCCCTAGCGTCGGAGGGCATACATGTGTACGCTTGGAGGGGTGAGACGGAGAAGGAGTACTACTGGGCCATAGAGAGGATCGTGGAGTTTGAACCCCACATAGTTCTCGACGACGGAGCAGACCTCCACACATTCATTCATCAAAAAGCAGAGGACCTGGCCAAAAAGATCAAGGGAGGCACGGAGGAGACGACAACCGGCGTAATAAGGCTCAGAGCGATGGAGGAGCAGAAGGTTCTCAGATACCCGATAATAGCGGTGAACGACGCCTATACGAAGTATCTTTTCGACAACAGGTACGGTACGGGGCAGAGCACCATAGACGGCATACTGCGGGCAACTAACATACTTCTGGCCGGCAAGAACTTCGTTGTTGCCGGCTACGGGTGGTGTGGCAGAGGCATAGCCATGAGGGCACGTGGTATGGGCGCTAGAGTCATTGTTACAGAGGTCGACCCCATAAGGGCTCTGGAAGCTTATATGGATGGATTCCAGGTTATGCCCATGGCGGAGGCCGCCAAGATAGGGGATATATTTGTTACTGCTACGGGCAATAGGGATGTGATCCGGAAAGAGCATATGGAGCTAATGAAAGATGGGGCCATCCTAGCCAACTCAGGGCATTTCAACGTTGAGGTCAACCTTAATGATCTGGAGGAACTAGCTGTGGAAAAGAGGGAAATCCGGCCACACGTTGTAGAGTATAGGCTCGGGAACGGTAGAAGACTTTACCTGCTAGCCGAGGGTAGGCTGGTAAACCTGGTGGCAGCGGAAGGCCACCCCAGCGAGGTAATGGATATGAGCTTTGCCAACCAGGCCCTATCAGTCCTCTATCTGCATCAAAATCCCAGAATGAAGCCCCAGGTCTACAAGGTCCCCATGGAGATAGATAGGCGAGTGGCCGAGCTTAAACTAGAGGCGCTGGGTGTGAGAATAGATAAACTAACACCGGAACAGGAGGAATACCTCAAATCGTGGACGCTGGGCACGTAGAGCAAGGCTTAAAAGAACCATCAAAATTTAGGAAGATCACGGAGGGCCCGTAGCTCAGCCCGGCAGAGCGCCCGGCACACGGCCCGGCTGGGCCGTGCGGGAATCATAAGGCGGCTAGAGGCCGTCGGGGATACCGGGTGGTCCGGGGTTCGAATCCCCGCGGGCCCACCAGCCCTTCTCCAGGTTTTCTGGTGCGATGCACTTATATGAGGGCCCAACATGCTAGGAGTGGGGTGTGAGTAAAGATGCCGAGAGAGGTCAAGACCGTAGAGGAGTTCTTCAAACATGCTGAACGTGCGGAGGAGTGCCGGGTTGTCCGCAGCAGAGGCTACGTGAAGCTTAAAGCCAGAACCAAACGGTACCTGTATACTTTAAAGATGGAGCCCGACAAGGCTGAAGAACTTGTAGCGAAACTCAGAGAAACCTGCAGCAACGTTGTCGAAATAGGTGGCTAGTCGAGGCTAATCTTTTCACCATTACTCGGAACAATAGCGTCTATTCCAAGGTTTACCCGTACGTCCTCGGCAAAAGCCTCGGCCACTTCGGACTCGCCGTGCACTACGATGACCTTCTCGAGGCCTTTTATCCTTTTAATTATCTCTAGAAGTTCAGTCCTGCCAGCGTGGCTTGAGAAGTCGAACCACTCAACCCTAGCCTTAATCATTGGACCCTCCTCTGTATACTTACCCTCCTCTAATATCCTTCTACCCGGGGTTCCCGGCGCCTGGAAACTCACCATGAAAATAGCGTTCTTCTCATTCTTAGCTAGTTTCCTCAGGTAGAATCTCGAAGGTCCTCCCTTCAGCATCCCTGCTGATGCTATTATGACTCCAGGCTCCTTCCACGCATTTCTCCTGTCCTGCCACCCTCTAACTATGTTGGCTTGGTCGTATGCCCTCCGCAAAAGCTCCGGGTCTCTTAGAAATCTGTCGCGCTCAAGCATTAGTTCTGTTATACCTCGAACCATACCGTCGACGTATATAGGGTAGTCGAAGCCCCTCTCCACAAGCACACATAGTATCTCCTGCCCCCTGCCGAGGCTGAAGGCAGGCACGAGCACTGTACCGCCGTTCTCCACCACTTCAAGCACATCATTGTAAAATCTTTCCTCAACCTCTCGGCGTGGAGGGTGCTCGCTTGTCCCATAGGTCGATTCTATTATAATTACGTCTGCCTCCAGTCCTGAAACATCGGCAGGGCCGACCAGCTTTGTTTCCACGAAATTTATGTCTCCTGTATAGACTATCTTCTTGGAGCCAGTCTCGACCTCTATCATGGCACTGCCGGGTATGTGGCCGGAGTCTCTGAGTCTAACCACAATGCTACCCAGCTCCACGTCTTCTCCATAGTCGACTATACGCATGGTTGAGAGTAGTTCCGCAACCTCCCCGTCCTCGAAGGGGAGATAATAGCCGGAAAGCTTGAGGAAGTCC
>JALURJ010000206.1 GCA_027016915.1 Desulfurococcales archaeon
ACACCGGAGACCATAGCCTTAGCGCTACTCCTGCTAGTAGTCATACTGGTGCCACCGTTCCTTGTAGGGATGAAGGTATTCAGGGGCGAAGCCTACAAGAGCATAGGGAGGAGGTAGGGGTGCCGGGTTCTCCCGGGTAATTCTTATATATCGCTAGTGGGACTTACCACTTACTCCAGAGGATTCGAGGGGCTCCATCTTCCGAGGGTGCACTCACGGCCATGGAGACTAGTACTAGTATAATAGTTGCTATAGCTATACTGGCACTCCTAGTTATAGCTTACTACGTTATAGTTAGGAGGGTCGAGTATAAGGGTATAGCCAGGAGTGGCTATGGCTTATCCGTCGGTCTGATGGGGTTCCTGCTAGTTGTATCCCTTGCTGGGTCAATGGTTATGTCAGCTGTGGTAGTATCGCTCACCGCCGAGGAGTTCCTAGGAGAAGCAGTTGAGTTCGCCTGCGTCTACTTGTCGCGGTTCAATAGTAACATCACGGCAGGGGACTATAGTGGGTTATACGAGGGGCTGGACCGTGTAACAGAGAAGGCCCTAAGCCTGAACATGACGCTGTGGCGTAACCTCGGAGACGCGCTAAACGCTACTAGGGTGATGCGGGGGTACGTCGTAGCGGTGATGAGGGGCGACGACGCCATAACAGGCTATGCTGTACTATTATATGGTGAAGGCCAGACGCCCGGGGATAGCGCCTATCTCATAGTTACGAGTAAGGACTCCTTCATAGCTATGGAGCTACAGGAGGCACTAGCTAGGGAGGGGTACGCCATAAGGACTGTAGGCTTCGACGAGCTCGGGGAGGAGCGCCTGGATCGTATAGTAAAGGCTATGGCGTCGGAGGTGCTCGAGCAGCTCATCTTCAGAGAGGCCATGATGAGGTACGCTAGTAACATACTAATGTACCAGCTCGGCGGGACGCCCTCAGTAGGCTGGGCTGAGGCCGTAGCTGTGATACCCGGATCCCCCAGCACTGATGTGCTACGCCACCTCTCAGCCCCGGGTCCTCACTATAGCCTGCTAGCAGTACCCGTCGGGTATATTGGGATAGACTTGAAGGCTACGAGCTACTTTAGCCCCGCATCCCCTCTAGCCTCCGAGCTGGCGCTGTCGAAGTATGCTCGGCAGATAATAGACCTCTACGGCGCCGGGGGCTACTGCTACCCCACGGCAGGGGCGTCGGAGGCCCTACGACTAGCGGGGAGGCTATATGATGTGGCAATGTTCGGCTCGCTGATCGTGCTCGGCGTTTTCGTGGCGGCGGCAGCGCTGTCAGCTGGTCCTATAGCCTTCAACTCGGTGATCCTCTCCTCTAAGACCCTAAGCCTGATCAGGCTCAGAGGGGTCAACAAGGCTAGGATGAAGCTCTTCCTATTGAGAGTGGGACTCCAGGCCTCCGCGCTCGGCGCCGCTGCTGGCGTGGCGCTCGTGCTACTCCTACCAGTAGCCGCTGGCTTGGGTGGTAGCGAGGTTCCTGGTCCCGATAAGCAGTTATGGCTTATTACATTAGTTGCCGTAGGGGTTTACACGCTGATCCTGTGGCATAGGTCATTCAAGGTCTTGGAGACGCTAGAGCTCGGAGCGGCGGCCCGGGGCCAGCCCCTGGCCTCCCAGGTTCCCGTGAGGATCGAGCCCCCGGGCACCCTGGGCTGGGCCTCACTGATCCTGGGGGCATACCACGCTCTCAGAGGGCTTCTGGGGTTACCATTCATATACGAGTATGTAGGGGGCCACGGCCCGCTCCTGGGAGAGGTTATACCCGTGGTGGTGGGTGTACTGGGATTCATTGAGAGGGCCACGTATCCCATAGCACCCGTCCTACTGGCCTACGGCGTGTCCAGGGTGCTCGAGTGGCACTCCCCGGGGATCTACGGGCGACTCGAGAGGGTACTCGGCGGCGGGAGAGTGGCGGCTATAGCCTCGGGGCTCGCCAGGTGGCTGGTTCCCAGGGCTAGGGGTATACTGGCGCTGCTAGTGATAGCGGCGATCGTGGCTACTGGCTGGGGTACGGCTCATCATATCCTCTACACGGGCGCGGAGTCAGCGGTATACTATAGCGTGGGCGCTGGTGTAGTAGCCTATAAGGTCCTGGAGCCCGAGGGGGAGGGCTACGTTGTGGATCCCTTCACAAATGAGACCCTCTACAAGTACGTATACTATAACCTCACGAAGGCCGCTGGCGAGGCGGTAGCCCTTGCTAGGGAGTGCGGCGGAGCCCTACCGCTACTCGTGGTCCCATCCTACCCGATGAGCTACTACGCGGAAGACAGGACCTGGGAGTCGGTCGAGGATGGCATAGAGGAGCCGCTCTACATAGTACTTGATCCCAGCGCCCTCGATAAGCTCCACTTGGAGGAGTTTCTGGTGGATGGGAGCCTCGAGGATATAGACTGGAGTAGTAGGAGGGCCGTCATCCTAGCAACTGATATGATTAGAAGCCTGCCAGGGACGTACAAGCGTATAGCATTAACCCCCACACCCCAGCGGGGATGGCTTGGGGTAGAGTGGATCAGCGTGAAGCCCTCAGCCCTCATACGGGGGCTACCAACGCTGCCTGTCTATGCCGCTATAGCGGAGACCTACATCGGCGGCGAGAAGAGGCATGGAGTATACGCTATATACTTCGGCGAGGCTACAGCAGAGTCTCTCCTGAGGGGAGGCGTGTACCTGGTAGGCGACTGGGTGCTAGAGAAGTACCCCAATGGCCTCCTTTACTGGGTATCACAGAAGGTGCCGCCGCTCATACTGATAGTAGGGGGCAGCGGCTGCGAGAGTAGACTCGCTGGGAGTGGATTCAACGTCATAGCCGTAGACGAGAACACGATTAAGGAGTATATCGAGGGTGTGAGCCCCCTGCTAGAGGTAGCTAGCATGGTTTACTATCTATGGGTGGCTGCAGTCCTGCTCCTAGCGCTTACACTTATAGCGCTGTCTCTAGCCTCTCACGCAGCCTACGGCTTCGTATCGGAGATACTATCCCTCGTGAGGCTGAGGGGCGCGGGCCCGAGGCTCGCACTCACGCTAACAGCCACACTCTGGGGTGTGCTAGCGGCGGTCGCCATACTAATAGGCGTACTAGCCGGGATAGGCGCTGGAGTCTCGGTGATGATGCCTGCAGGCAGTGTAACGGGCGCCATAGGAGCCCACGTGTTCCCCTACATATTCAATACTATGAAACTAGAACTGGGGCCCCTGGAGGTGGAGCCCCTCTGGGCCCTGGCCTCCCCGTCCCTGGGCGTCGAGGCTAGGGCTATACTCATGGACCTAGCGCTGTTTTTGGCGGTGGTGATCCCACCATTTATATCCGGCTTGAGGGTATTCTATGGGGAAGCGTATAGGAGCATAGGGAGGAGGTGAGCTCCCTTGAGCTCAGGCGGTGTATTCAGGCAGGGCGGCGTCACCGTCAGAATACGGGATCTCGTGAAGATTTACAAGCGCGGGAGACTAGAGGTACAGGCCCTCAG
>JALURJ010000207.1 GCA_027016915.1 Desulfurococcales archaeon
ATACAGACTATACCGAAGTAGGTATAAAAAATGCTGTGGTCAGTGTCCGAACCTGAGCCCCTGACGCTCAGCCAGGCTTTTCAGCAGGCTGACGGCTGAGAGCGAGGCGAGGTAGCTGGTTTTGGGGTTGTCGGGGCTTGGCACGTTCTCCACCAGGATCCTCAGCCTCGACGCGGGGGACTCAACTATGATTTCATGGGTGTTCCTTTCCGCACCGGGGTCAGCCACGATCTCCACCATGGGCTCCACGCCAGCCGCTAGGGTTAGGGCTGCTGCAACGTTTATGTTGGCTGGAAACCTCTTCACAGCCTCGCTGGCAGGCCCCCTGAACAGCAGTTTTGGCTGGCTGGCCTCCACGCCCAGGGCTCTGGGAGGCTTCCGTGTGCGGAGGATCAGCCTCTCTATACCTGCGAGCCTCAGCGCCCTAACCGCGTCAAGGCCGGCTATGGCGCCGCTGGGCACGTAGATGGGGGAGCCGCTCCTCCTCGATGCTTCGAGGAGCCTTTCCCTGGCCTCCGGGTCTAGGAGGGCTCCGACGCTCAGCACAACCAGGGTTGCACCGGCCTCCAGCACCCGGGGTCCGAGGGTCTTAACCGCTTCTTGGCTGGCGGCCTCCACCACGATGTGGGGCCTTGTTGAGAGGAGCTGGTCGATGCTCCCGACCACTAGGGGTTTCTGCCTCTCCATGCTTTCTACCAGCTCCCTGCACTTCTCCTCCGCCAGGTCGTAGAGGGCTACGAGCCGGGCGGGTATGGTACCTCTGTCGACGGCTCTAGCTATGGTGGAGCCTATGGCCCCACACCCTATTATGGCCAGCTTCAGGGCTTCCTCACCTCCACCACCTCCATGGTGAGGTCTACGGGCCTGGCCCTCATAGTTATGCTGCTGGTGCTTATCACGTCTGGCCCGGCCGCAGCGTACTCCTCGACGTTGTCGAGGTTTACGCCCCCGCTAACCTCTACTAGGACCTTCCCCCGGAGCCCTTCCTCTTCCAGCCTCCTTATGGCCTCCCTGACCTGGCTTGGCGTCATGTTGTCCAGCATCACCACGTCGGCCCCCGCCCTCGCGGCCTCAACGGCGTCCTCCACCGTCTCCACCTCCACCTCTACCCTGTGGATGAAGCTTGAGGCCCTCCTGGCCATCTCGATGGCCTTCCCCACGTTCCCCACTACGGCTAGGTGGTTGTCCTTGATCAGCACGGCGTCGCTTAGGCTGAACCTGTGGGTGTCTCCGCCCCCGGCCTTTACGGCCTTCTTGGCGAGGTGGAGGAGGCCGGGCGGGGTCTTCCTGGTGGCGGCTACCCTCACCCTGGTGTTTACCCTCCTGGCCTTCTCGGCGAAGGCCCTGGTTGCCGTCGCTATCCCTGAAAGCAGGCTTAGGAGGTTGAGCAGTGTCCTTTCGACTAGGAGTAGGGTGTGGGCGTCGCCCTCGACCTCGAGCAGGGTGTCCCCCTTCCTGAACTCCTCGCCGCTGGCCTTCAGGGCCCGGGCCCTGACGCCTAGGTGGTGGAGCGCCCCGGCAATGTCCTCGGTGCATGCTGCCACTCCGGGCTCGTTTGCCCTCACAACGGCTTTGAGCAGGGTTCCTCTGGGTACGAGTGTCTCTGTGGTGGGGTCGCCGTGGGGCGAGTCCTCCCGGACCCACTCTAGGAGCTTCTCGGCTAGGAGGCGGGGGTGCATGGCCTACACCATCCTGAAGGAGGCTTCTAGGACCTCCCTTATCCTGCCTGCCATGCGTGGCTCGACCCTAACTACCGGCTTCATCCTCTCCAGGGCCTCGGCCACGTGGTGGAGGGTGTTCTTCTTCATGTTGATGCATATAGCCCTGGGGTTCACGGGGTAGATCTTCTTGCCGGGATACATCTTCCTGGCCCTGTGGACCAGGCCCTCCTCTGTCCCCAACAGGAACTCATCCCCCTCCAGCTCGCCTACAGCCCTCACCATCTGGCTCGTGCTGCCTATGAAGTGGGCGTGCCTCCTCGCCTCAGGCGGCACCTCGGGGTGCAGTATTAGCTTCGCCCCAGGGTGCTCCTCCAGGGCCTTGAGGACGTAGTACTCGTTGACCAGGAACTCGTGGACGGGGCAGTGGCCCTGGCCGGGGACGGCGACTATCTTCTTCCCTGTCTTCTCCGCAACGTAGGAGGCCAGGTTCTTGTCGGGGCCGAACAGTATTACCTCGTCGTCGAGCTTGCCTACGAGCTTTAGGGCTGAGGAGCTGGTCACAATGTAGTCGGCATGGTACTTGGCGGGGGCGTAGGAGTTTATGTACATGACCAGAGGCGCCCCGGGGTAAAGCTCCCTGTAGGCCCTGATGGTCTCCAGGTTGAGGAACCCGGCCAGGGGACACCCTGCCTTTATGTTGGGTATGAGCACAGTCTTGTCGGGGTTGAGGATCGCAGCCGTCTCGGCCATGAAGTAGACGCCCGCCAGCACTATGACGTCGGCATCAACCTCCATAGCCTTCTTGGCAAGCTCGAGACTGTCGCCAACGAAGTCGGCTATATCCTGGACCTCGGGCAACTGGTAGTTGTGAGCCAGGATAACGGCGTTTCGGGCCCTTCTAAGCCTCTCTATCTTCTCCTTAAGACTCTCCAGGTAGCTCAAGCCCGGTCATCTCCGTGGCGTCTAGACGTTAGTACTCTACACTCCCCCGGTATCTGGAGTCCAAAAATATAGTTTATGTTAAATCTTCGCTAATAATGGGGCGACAGGGCTCCAATAGTCCCTGGCCCCATACACAGTTCTGCTGGTGACTACACTACCAGATATAGCAGTATGTGGTGCTGCTATCCGGTAGGAGTGTGTCTGAGGCCTGGGTGGATGTACGTGCTGGTTTGGCGGAGAATTAATATATGAATATTTTGACATATGTTCAAACTTGGAGACAGGTATGGCCGAGGTTTGCAAGGTCTACGAGACGAATGCCGAGAGGATTGCCAGGGCTAGGAGGACGTTGCCGGGAGACGACGTTATACACGAGATGGCCGACTTCTTCGATGCCATGGGCAACCCTACGAGGCTTAAGATACTGCTGGCCCTGATGTCAGGCGAGCTGTGCACCTGCGACCTTATGGTGATAACTGGGCTTTCAGTTTCGGCGGTGTCTCACCAGCTAAGGATCCTTAGGGATAGGAGGGTGGTCAAGTATAGGAGGGAGGGCAGGAATGTCTACTACTCGCTGGACGATGAGCACATCAAGCAGATCCTGAGGGTGGGCTTGAGCCACATCAGCGGGCGGTGAGCCGTGCCAAGGAGGCTCAGACTGGAGGGTTTAGACTGCCCCAAATGCGCCCTTAGGGTAGAGGAGGCCTTAAGGAAGGCTGGGTTCAGGGAGGCGGTCGTCAACTTCGCTGCGAAGGAGGCGTTGGTGGAGGGGGATGTGGAGAGGGCTATTGAGGTTATTAGGGGGGTGGAGCCGGGCATAAGGGTTGTTGAGCTGGGGGAGCCGCAGGGG
>JALURJ010000208.1 GCA_027016915.1 Desulfurococcales archaeon
CTTCTTCTCGTCCAGCCCCCACTCGATGACGGGCAGACACATTTTGCCTGGCGGGTATCCCAGCAGGACCAGCGTGCCGCCTTTCCTTAGCGCGTAGAATGCCTGCTCGTACGTCTTCACATCCGTAGGGACCAGTTGAAGTATTATGTCGGCACCTCCCGTCAGCTTCTTTATGCTCTCCACTGGATCCTCCTTCCTTGCATTCACCACGTAGTCCGCACCAACCTCCTTGGCTTTCTCCAGTTTGAACTCAGACCTCCCCACGCCGATCACGGTGCAGCCCTTGGCCTTAGCCACCTGTATAGCATTAAAACCAAGAGCACCTATACCCCAGACTACGACCACGTCTCCCTCCTTAGCGCCCGCCACCCTCAGGGCCTTGAAGGGGGTCGCTATGGCATCGGTGGCTGCCGGTGCATACTCCCACGGCACGTTGGGCGGGATCTTGATGACGTGGCTTGCCTTGGCCAATACGTACTCGGCATAGCCCCCGTAGACGTGTCTACCCGTCTCTACGAGGTTCTCACACAGCTGCTCGTCGCCCCGTATACAGTAGCGGCATTTCCCGCAGGTGTACCATAGCCATGAGAGCACCACCCTGTCGCCCGGCTTCAGGTCCTTAACCCCTTGGCCCACCAGGTACACTTCGCCAGCTATCTCGTGCCCCAGAATGGTCGGCATGAGGGGTGGTGGCGGGAACTCGCCGTCGATCGTGGCTAGGTCGGTGTGGCACAGCCCCACGGCCTTAACCTTGAGCAACACCTCGTCGTACTGGGGGTCCGGGAACTCTACCTCCTCTATGGATAGCGGCTTTTTGGGCTCCCTAAAAATAGCTCCTCTACCCTTAACTGGCAAGAGGTCTCACCATACTTACTATTTTTCGATGGGAATATAAGCTTTATATAGAACTATTTTTAGATAACACTTAATTATAATACTGACTACTTTATTTACTGGTGACAGCACCTTGAAAGTTATAGATTCTCACATGCACCTCGGGGAATGCAGGATCTTCGGTCTTAACGTGACCGAGGAGCAGCTTCTCAAGTACTTCGACAAGTACAACATAACCGCCGCTATAGTGCAGCCCTTCCCAGGAGCCCCGGACCCTGTTGAGACTCACAACCGCATATTCGAGCTGTCCAAAAGGCTCAAGGGCAAGGTCTACGGCATGGCAAGCATAAACCCGCACCTAGGCGAGGAGGTTGTGACAAGGGAGCTGGACAGGGTTCTAGGCGAGCTAGGATTCGTGGCGATAAAGCTGCACACACTGGGGCACGCCATACCTCCAGCCAACCCCAGGGCAACTGTTCTCTTCGAGAAGGCGGCTAAATACAGGGTCCCAGTAATGGTCCACACAGGGCCCGGCCCATTCTCCGACCCTGTAAACGTTGCACCCCGCGCCGAGGAGTACACCGATGTTAAGATAATTCTGGCACACGCAGGCTTCGGCGTTTATACGCCGGCGGCCATGTGGCTTGCCAAGAAGTACGACAACGTATACCTGGAGCCTTCCTGGGTCCCTGTATACGACCTGGCAATGCTGGTCGCCGAGACGCCCGATAAGCTGTTGTTCGGCACCGATCTCCTGGAGAACACCCCGGTGGAGTTCGCCAAGATCGAGTCGCTGCAGCTGCCCGACGATGTTAGGGAACAGGTACTGTATAAGAACGCTAAAGAAGTGTTTAACCTTAAACTATAGGCTTAAAATAAGCCTAAATACACCTCTATTTATTAAACATGATAAAACATGTTTTATATCGTTTATAAATAAAGTCCCCTGCACGATATATAAAGGAGGGGATTCTAGTGGGTAATGTGAATAAGTCTCGGCGACAGTTCCTGATAACGCTGGGATCCTCCGTCATCGCCCTGGGTGTAGGATACTTTCTCGGCTCAGTAACGCGGCCCGCAAAGGAGATTATATCGACAACAACCAAGACCTTGACAAAAACAGTCACCACAACCGTCACAGCCACAGGCACACCCACCACGACAACGACAACGCCAGTGGCACCTGGCCTTAGCGCTGTGGCTCAGCGAGCGGTTGCCGGAGTCAAGGAGCTTATGGATAAAGGCGTCATAAGCCCCGGAACAACCCTCAGGATACTCCACGTCGCTGGCTCCAGAGCCAACCTGGAGAAGGCCATAGAACTCTGGAAACAGTATGTGCCCGAGGTGAACGTGGAGCTCATAACCCTGGGTCAGGAGCCAGACGTTTATAACAAGGCCATGCAGGAGGCTGTAACCAAGACCGGCAGCTTCGACGTGGTAACCATCTTCAGCACATGGCTTGGCGACGTAGTGGAGGCAGGGCTGGCCAAGCCGCTCGACGCCTACTACTCCAAGTACGACCCAGGCTATACGGGGCCCTGCGCCCCTATAGAGCCTCTGGGATCCTATACCACAACCTATAAGGGTAAGAGGTACGCATTAAACCTGGACTCCGACGTCTTCACCCTCTCCTACAGGAAGGACCTGCTGACCAACCCAGAGTACCAGAACGAGTTCCAGGCCCAGTATGGTAAACAACTGAAGGTCCCTGACACCTGGGAGGAGCTTATAGACATGGCCGAGTTCTTCACCAACCTCAACCTCACAGCGCCGAGCGGGGGCAAGGTCTGGGGAGCCTACTTCTATGCCGAGCCTAGGTTCGCCGCCTACATAACGTGGCTTAACATATTCGTCGAGGCTGGAGGCATACTCTTCGATCTGAAGACCATGGACCCGAAGATAGACAGTCCCGAGGGACGCTACGCCTTCGACATAATGCTGAAGCTCAAGCCATACATGCCGCCCGAGGCAGTCACCGCTTCGTGGGCAGATCTCTACGACAAGTTTGTTAAGGGCGAAACAGTGTTCACCGCTGCCTGGCCATCCCTAACCAAGGAGGCGCATAGGCCCACGTCGGCGGTTAAGGATGTTGCAGGCTCCGCACTAATGCCCGGCGTAGAGGTCGAAGTTGGAGGTACCAAGAAGCTGATCAGGGCGGCGCCTAACCCGGTGAACTGGGTTGGAGTGGTGTCAAACTACAGCAAGTACCCTGAGCTAGGATACCTGTTCCTCCAGTTCGCCACGGCACCAGACATAGGGCTTGAAATGATCCTGACCGGAGTGATCCTGGACCCCTTCAGGAAGTGCTGGTTCACCGAGCCGAAGTATAGGAGCAAGCTCGTACAGGGCTACGGTGAGGAGTTCGTCGAGGTCTACATGCAGAGCCTCGGCATCTCGTTCCCGGACCTGCTGATAAGAGGCGGGCCAGAGTACCTGGCCAAGCTCACAACCAACGTCAATGCCGTGATGGCAGGCACGAAGGACCCTGAAACGGCGCTGAGCGACACTGCTTCTGACTGGGACTCCATCACCAGCAAGTACGGTGTGGACGAGCAGCTCGCCGCGTGGCAGGGCCTTGCCGAGCTGTTCCCAGACGACGTTAAGAGCGTGTGGAAGGCCAGAGGGTACATGTAAACAATAATTCTTTTTTATAACAAATATAAATCAAGGATAGAACATGTTTTAAGTATGGTACTAAAGTATTCGGTTAACGTTAAAGAGAGTGGGAGATAGTTAGCCATTGGTAAATGATGGTGTAGGAGCATGGTGAACCGTCCAGCACCACGCTCAATAAAGCTTCTAGCAAACATCCCTCTAAACTTACTGTTATTCTCCGTCCTGATAGTGCCGTTCGTGCTGATGATCTACCTGGCATTCCTAGAGTGGAACCCCGCCAGCGGGTATGACTGGTGGAAGGCGCCAATAACGGGTCTAACCAACTTCAAGAAGGCCCTGGAGGATGCACGTTTCCTATACTCCTTCAGGCTTACCATGATCTACGTTGTAGTGACGGTGGCGGTGGAGTTCCTCTTGGGCCTGGCGTTGGCATACCTGTTGCTGGAGGATTTCCCCGGCAAGAAGCTGGTGATAGCCGCCGTGATCTACCCGCTAATGCTCCCGCCCGTGGTCGTTGCCACCATCTTCTACCTCATGTTCCAGGACTACGGGCCCATTAACAACATTTTCCTTAGAAGCATCATGGGTGCAAGCGCCCTCAACCTACACTGGTTCCTTAGGCCCGACACAGCCTTCATAACCCTGCTCATAGCCGACATATGGCAGTGGACCCCCTTCATCTTCCTCATAATGTACTCGGCGCTGTCGGCTGTACCAAAAAGGCTGGTGGAGGCCGCGCAGGTGCTCGGCGCGGGTAGTTCCACCATATTCTGGAGGATAAGGCTCCCCTTGATAAAGCCGCTGATAATAATTGCAGTGGTGCTAAGAGCCCTCGAGGCCTTCAAGGTCTTCGACTACGTGTACATAATGACGGGCGGCGGGCCGGGGACAAGCACGGAGACCGTGTCCCTGTACATCTACAGGGTTGCCATAGAGTACCACGACATCTCCTACGCTGCAGCAATGTCCCTGATAGTCCTCGCCGTGATAATGGTGGTGATCAGGGCATTCATATGGTACGCGTTTGAGAGAGGTGAGTAGCCGTGAGGACCAGGCAGCTCCTACTCAGGTCCCTCCGCTACATACTCATCGGGGTATTCGTACTGTGGATCCTGGTGCCGGTCGCATGGGTGGTCACCCTGGCGTTCAAATCCTATGCTGAGTGGAGGGTCTCCTACTTCATACCCAAAAAGCCGACACTCGACAACTTCATCGTGCTGTTCAAACCAGAGGTCTTCACAGGCGTCATGGGAGCAACGGCAATCGTTGAGCCCGTCACAAAGCCTCTCATCAACAGCATATTGATATCCGCCTTCTCCACCATCTTGGCAGTCATCATAGGGTTCTTCACGGCGTATGGTGCGAGCAGATACAACACGCCGGGGCCTTTCGGCATATTCTTCACCCTGTTGACCCGTATGCTCCCTCCAGCAACCTTCGTGACACCAATAATGGTCTACTACTCCAGCCTCAACCTCCTCGACCAGCATTTCGGCCTCATAGTGCTCTACTCCTCCGTAACCGTTACCTATGGCATCTGGATCCTGAAGGGCTTCATAGACGCCATCCCAGTGGAGTGGGAGGAGGCAGCCATGCTGGAGGGCGCTTCGCCCACAAGGGTCCTCTTCAAGGTAGTCCTACCCCTGGCACGGCCGGGCCTCGTCGTCTCAGCACTCTTCATATTCCTGCTAAACTGGACTGAGCTGCTGTTCGCCCTGGTGCTTACAAACATCAACGCTGTGACCCTGCCGGTCCACATCAGCAAGTATGTCGGCGCAGTAGGCCAGCTCTACGGCCCCCAAGCGGCCCTGGCCCTAGTGGGCTCAATAATACCTGTCGTGATCGGGTACTTGATCCAGAAACACCTCGTAACAGGGTTCACCTTCGGCATGGTGAGGTAAATGAAGAGCGTCAAGCTCGAGGTAGAAGGTATAACCAAGAGGTTCGGGGACCTCGTAGCAGTGGACAATGTGTCCTTCAAGGTGTATGAGGGCGAGGTGTTCACACTCCTAGGGCCCAGCGGCTGCGGCAAGACGACTACACTAAGGATAATCTCGGGGCTGGAAACACCGGACAGCGGGCGGGTCTACATCGGGGGCCGAGACGTGACGGAACTACCTCCCCAGGAGCGCGACGTCTGCCTCGTTTTCCAGGAGTACGCGGTGTTCCCACACATGAGCGTTTTCGACAACATAGCGTTCGGCTTAAAAGTTAGGAAGGTCCCGCGGGAAGAGCTGACAGCCAAAACCATGGAGGTCGCTGAAAAGCTGGGGCTAAGCGAACTCCTCGGCAAGAAGGCGGGCGGGCTAGGCTTGAGCGAGAAGCAGCGCATAGCATTGGCACGCTGCCTGGCTGTGGAGCCCGAAATACTACTTCTCGACGAGCCCCTAACTCTGGCAGACGCCAAGATAAGGGAGAGCATGAGGAGAGAGCTTAGAAGACTCCAGAGGGAGCTGGGAATAACAATGATCTACGTGACCCACGACCAGCTCGAGGCTATAATGCTGTCCGACAGGATCGCCATAATGAATAGGGGGAAGCTGCTCCAGGTGGGCTCGCCCAGGGAGATATACGAGAAGCCGGAGACCCTATTCGTAGCATACTTCATTGGAAGCCCCACCATAAACCTGGTTGAGGGCAGGCTCACCAAGGTCGGGGAGAAATACCTGCTCACAAGGGACGATATAACCATAGACGTGTCCGGGCTGGCCCAGAAATTCGCAGGCCTCCCAGAGCTCCTCGACAGGGAGATAGTTCTAGGCATAAGGCCGGAGGACCTCTACATAGCCGGCTCCGGAAGCGGGATTTTCGAGGGAGTGGTGGAAATAATAGAGACAGCTGGGGATCAGCTAGTGGCACACGTCAAGATCGCTAAGGAGACCATGCTTAGACTCCTCATCCCCCTGGACACGGAAATACGGGTGGGTGAGAAGGTCGTGGTTTCGGCCGACGCGGAAAAGATACATGTTTTCGACAAGTCCACTGAAAAACGAATAAATCTGGAGGAGCTTCACCAGAGAAGGATGGTGTAGACAGATGGCGTTCCTGGAGATAAAGAGCGTCAGTAAAAAGTATGGAGAGAAATATGCACTGAGGGACATAAACCTATCCGTACGTAAGGGGGAAATACTGGCCATAGCAGGGCCTCCGGGAGCGGGGAAGACAACACTGCTCAAGATAATTGCAGGCCTCATACCCCCAGATTCCGGCCACATATACCTTGAGGGCGAGGACATCACCGACAAGCCGCCGCACCTCAGGGGAATATCGATGGTCTTCGAGATCCCGCCAGTCTACCCCGACAGGACGGGGTATGACAACATAGCCTTCCCCCTGAAGCTCAAGAAGCTCCCTCCAGACGAGATCAGGAGAAGAGTCTACGAGATAGCCGAGCTTCTAGGGATAACCCACATACTCGACAGGAAGCCCAGCACCTTCAGCGGCGGCGAGTACCAGCGCGTAGCCCTTGCTAGGGCCCTCATCACCAATCCCTCGGTGCTTCTGCTCGACGAGCCTCTCAAAAGCCTAGACGCCAAGATAAGGGAGCAGATGAGCATCTGGCTAAAACAGCTCCAGGAAAAGATAGGCATAACGGCCGTCTACACCTCCCATGACCCCCTGGAGGCCCTGACCGTAGGTTCGAAGGTAGCCATACTTCTAGGTGGCGAGGTAAGGCAGCTCGGCTCCCCTCTCGACATCCTGAGAGACCCGGTGGACCTGGACGTTAACAACTACGTCAACATACCTGCACCAACTGTGATCGAGGGGAGGCTCGAGCTTGAGGAGGACAAGGTGAAAATACAGCTTGACAACATAGTGGTGGAGAAGAAAATCACAGCCGCATCTGGCGAGACCCCGATCCCCGAGAAGGCATATGTTTCCATAAGGCCAGCCGACGTGAAGGTGTCGAAGGAGCCTGGGCCTGGCAGGTATCCTGGCCGCGTGGAAATGGTCCAGTATCTGGGTGCTCGGATGTTGGCAGTGATCTCGGCGGACAACACCACGCTCAGAACAATAGTTCCAAGGGACATGCAGCTCAATGAGGGGGAGACGGTATACGTGTCCATAGACGTGGACAAGGTGAAACTCTACGACATGAAGACCAGGAAGAGAATAGTGCTCTGGTAGCATATTACCTGTTTTATCGACCATTTTTATCTGGGCCGGGACACAGTATCCCAGGTGTAATGGTTGAGAGTAATAGCCTTCACCCGCGAAGGAGAGGTTAGGGTAGGGATCCTCTGGGACGAAAACCACGTATTTGACCTTGAGAGGGGGCTGATAAACTATCTGACAAGCGAGGCAGGCGTAAACCCCTCAGACGCCTACAGGATAGCCTCAACCCTGCTGCCAGGCAGCGTGTCAAGGCTGATCGAGCGGTGGCGTTTCCTCGAGGACACTATTCGGAAAGTAGTGAATATGCACCGTACGTGGAGCTTGGAGGAACTCCTGGAGAAGGGCGTGGTGCTTAGGCTCTCCGAAATACGTTTCCTACCTGCAGTCAACGACCCCCCCAAAATCATTGGGATAGGGCTCAACTACGACGAGTACAGGGTCATGCTCCACTACCCTAAGCCCGAGGTCCCACTATTCTTCTTCAAACCCACCAACACGCTGATAGGCCACGAGGACTACATCGTAATACCTCGCGGCGGGCGGTGGCCTGGAACCGAGTCCAAATGCCTGTTCCACGAGTTCGAAATGGCTGTCGTTATAGGTAGGAAAACGAGGAACGTGGACAGGTCGAAGGCCATGGACCACATCTTCGGGGTAACGATTTTCAGCGACATCACAGCCCACGACATAGAGATGATTAAGCCGGGCTTCGTTCTCTACCAGCAGAGATCCAAGGCATTCGACACCTTCTCGCCCGTGGGGCCGTGGATCGTGACTATGGATGAAGTCAGGGAGAAGGGAGTAGACCTACACAACCTGAGAATCGCTAGGAGGAGGAACGGGAACGTCGAGGGCGAGTCGAATACCAGAAACATGATCTACAAGATCTGGGAGATCATAGAGTTCCTAAGCGAAATAATGACCCTCGAGCCGGGCGACATAATATCCCTCGGCAGCCCACCCACAGGGCCTGAAGAGGGGCTACAGCCCGGAGACACCGTTGAGACATACATAGAGTTCATAGGGACCCTCAGAAACTACGTCAAGTAGCCCAGCCCCGGCAGAGGTTAAGTTAAAACTTCGCACCCACTAATATTACCCTGTAAGCGGTGGTACCCGTGGAGCTGGGGCTTGAGGGCAAGGTAGCACTGGTAACCGCTGCAAGCCGCGGGCTGGGATTCGCCTGTGCCGAGGCTCTTCTCCGTGAGGGTGCAAGGGTAATAATATCCTCGAGAAACGAGGAGGCGCTAAGCAGGGCTGCCGAGCGTTTAAGGAACACTAGCCCCCGGGGCGAGGTATACTACCACACCGTAGACCTTACGGATCCAGGAAGCATAGACAGGCTCTTCCAATATGTCCGCGAGAGCTTCGGGAAACTACACATCCTGGTCTACAGTACCGGAGGGCCAAAGCCAGGCGGCTTCTTCGAGCTGAGCTACGAGGACTGGGTGGAGGCAGGCAGACTTGTAGGGCTTAGCGCCGTGTGGGTGGCGCGGCGCGCCGCCGAGCTAATGATCCCCCAAAGGTGGGGCAGAATGGTCTTCATAGGCTCCATCACACTGCTCAAACCATACCTAGAGGTGGCTACCAGCAACGTGATGAGGATGCCCCTAGTAGGGTTGGTGAGGACGCTCGCCCTAGAACTCGCCCCCTACGGGATAACCGTGAATGCTGTGCTCCCCAGCCTAGTGCTCACGGACAGGATCAAGGAACTCGCAGCCAAAAGAGCCGAGATGGAGGGGACGAGTGTTGAGGAGGCCCTCAAGAGCATGACCAGAGAAATACCCCTGGGCAGGGCAGCGCAGCCAGAGGAGTTCGCATCCCTCGTAGCCTTCTTGGCGTCGGAGAAGGCCGGGTTCATCACGGGTACGCTGATACCCTTCGACGGCGGCAGATCACTGGTATAGAGGAACCAGGAGTGGTGCCGCCGCGGGGCTTCGAACCCCGGACCTCCGGATATCCCAGGCCCGACCTCGGGCAGCCTTCAGCGGCCGTATGAGTCCGGCGCTCTAACCAGGCTGAGCTACGGCGGCACCATTTCGTAAATGATTTCCATGTGGAATATAAAGCTGACCTCAACTGCCCGGTAAGCGTGGAGAAAACTAGGAGTGGTGGAAGGACCTTAGAGGGCCAGCTTACCAGCCACGCGTTCCTCCTGCTCGTCCTCGCCGGGCAGGTACTCCTCCATGGCTAGGAAGGCCAGTATAGCCTCCCTTATAACCTCGCTGCGCGCCATGCCTCTCCTACTAGCGTAGGCATCCAGCCTCTCGAGGAGAGGCTCGGGCAGCTTGAATGTTATTATGCGCTGCATCTAGGTGCGCCTCCCGATACCATGCTCGGCTTTAGGGTACTTTTAAGGATACCCGTAAATGGAGTGCATGGGGGGAGTTGGCCGAAACTATTGTGTGCAGCCCAGGAATACCGATATATTTCCCGCAGCACAATTTAGAGAACCTGGGGACCTTGCATGGACGCCACTGACATAGCCATCATGTTCATCATCATAGGAGCGCTCATGGAGCTCGCAGAGATATTCATACCTGGGTTCTTCATAGCAGTTCCAGGTACAGCAGCCATAATCTATGGCTTCCTTATCCTCCTGTTCCCATGGATCCTTGAGGTCTGGTGGGGCCCCTGGGTCCTCGCACTGCTCACCATACCGATCACGGGGTTCGCCATCCTGATCTACAGGAGCCTCTCCCCTCCGAGCAAGCCTGTCACCATGAGCTATAAGGGGCTTGTAGGGGCCATCGGAGTCGTGGTGAGCGAGGTTAAGCCCGACTCCATGGACGGCCAGGTGAGGATAGGTGGGGACGTGTGGTCCGCCACCACCAGGGAGCCGGAGCCCATACCGCCGGGCGCTAAGGTCAAGGTAGTGGATGTGGAGGGCGTCCACCTGATAGTGGAGAGGA